>JAAXVP010000144.1 GCA_013335435.1 Thiobacillus sp.
GGGGGGGGCGGGAAAAAAGATCGGGGAGGAGAAGGAGGAGATGGAGCTCCTCCCCGAGTTCCTTGAGGAGAAAAGTCATACAACCCACCACTACCGTCGACCGTGTCCCGCGTATCGGCGATAGCAGCTTTTCTAGGGGCTGCGCTAAGTATATAGCAATGACCGTGCCAGCTCGGCTACGTGGACGGAGAGTGTCTCGTAACAATATGTTTATTAAACGAAATAATGTCATTCGACGAAAATGAAATAAATGGGTTCATATTTATCAATTGACGAATGTGGCTGTCACGAATGGCGTATTGGCTTGCAATTTGACAATGATGTCATGAGCGGAAGATTTTCAGGTAATGCATTTCGAACCAACGTTTGGCCCAATGGAATATCCGGAGGGAAGGGAATAGCCAGGAACGTTTGGGATCGCGGTAGACCAGGATGCCGGCATCGAGGGTGTCGACGATGCATACCAACTCAGGGCGTGGCTGCGCCGCAGGTGGCAGGCCCTGGAACGCCAACAGCAGGTTGGTGACAGCGGCCTTGGCCTGGAGGTCGGCCATATGGGCCTGCTTGGGCAGCCAGTCCGGGCCCGGGAAACTGCCGGCGTCGCCGGCCACGAACACCCGTTCGAAGCCCGGAACTCGGCAATATTCGTCGGCTTGGATGAACCCGCCCGGCGACTTCGGCAGCGTACTGTTCTCCAGCCAGGTCGGTCCGGTCAGGCCGGGCATGAACAGGATCAGATCGGCGTTGACGTGGCCGCCCTCGGTGTCGACGCCGCGTTCGCTGAAGCCGATGGGTTTGTGGCCCAGGTGGGTGTCGATGCGTCGCCTGGCCATTTCGGCTAGGAGGCCGGATACCGCTTTTTCGCCCAGGCGTTTGCCCGGTTCGGCGGCGGCGTTGAAGAAGGTCAATTCGATGCGCTCGCGCTTGCCTTGTTGGCGCAGATGGGTGTCGAGGCCGAACAGCAGCTCGAACATGGGGCCGCCGCGCATGGCCGAGGGTTCGTTCGGGTTGCCGCCGAAGCCGAGTGCGATGCGACCGGACTGCATGGCATCGACGCGGTCCCGGATGGCTTCGGCCGAGGCGACACCTTCGCATAAGGTAAGGGCGTGCTCGATCCCCGGCAGCTTTTTGATGAATCGGCCACCGGTGGCGATGATCAAGGCATCGTTGGTCACCGCTCCGGTGTCGGTCAGCACCGTGCGACCGTCTTCGCTCACGCCGGTGACCCGGCCGGCCACGAACTCGACCTCGTGGTCCTTGAGGAAGGTGGCCAGCGGCAGGATGAGGTCGCTGCCCTTGCGCAACCCGCTCGGGATCCAGATCAAGCTGGGTAAATAGGTGAATTCAGCCTTGGGCGCGACCAGCGTGATGCGAGTCCGGGGGGCGCGCTTACGCAGTTCACGCACGGCGGTGAGCGCGGCGAAGCCGGCGCCGAGGATGACTACACGGGGAGAGGGCTGGACAGTCGAGGACATGGGTTTCCTGGTTCCTGAAAACGAGTTGAAGGATACGCGGCGGCCATGGGTCATGGCGAGTTGGTGCGTCGGCATCGACAGTCTAAGCATTGATTTTGCCTGCGCTTCCAAGTCGGAGCGAAACCGCCCCCGAAGGGGCGGAATATGGCGTGCGGGCGCCATGCCGGCAAAGCCGCCTGCGATGTGTCGGTCAGGGTTTGCGCAGGCCCTTGACCCAGGCTTCCATGGCCAGGTTGGCCGGTGGCATGGGCGCCTCCAGGAAGCTGACGACGAATTTGTCGCCCAGGTCGGCGACGCCGATGGAACGCGGCCGCACCGCGAGCACCTGGGGGTTGGGCAAGGCGAAACCGAAGCAGAAAATGACGTCGACGGCGGCGACGATGCCCGCGGCAATCTCGCCCTCGATGGCGCGGGTGTGCGCGTAGTGGTCGAATACGCCGATGAACTGGACCTTCGGGGTTTCGGCGATTCGGGCCTTCAATTCGGCGACGACATCGTCGATATTGCGGCACGCCGTTTCATCCTTGCCGATCTCGGCGACGAAGATGGGGTATTTCTCTTGCAGCAGGGTCTGTTTCACGTGCGCTCCTTGGCGGTTTTCGACAGGATCGGGATGGCTATCGAAGCAGAATGGATTCGCTCATGCCGATGATGGTCATGGTGATGGTCGTGGTCATGTTCCTCGGGCACCCCGGGCGGCAGGGTGCCGGCCAGGTAGGCGGATACGGCCCGGTCCGGGTTGGTCTCGCTGGTGACCTGGGCGTCGATGCCTTTCTGGCGCAAGCGCAATTGCAAGCCGCTGCCCATGCCGCCGCTGATCAGGACGTTGACGTCGTCGAGCGGATGCGGACCCTGGCCATGGCTCTCATGGAAGGAGTCAGCCAGGCTCAGCTCCAGCAAGGTGCGGCCGTTTATCTGGTCGCCCGTTACTTCATAGATCCAGAATTTTCGGCACTTGCCGGCATGACCGGTAACGGTCTTGCGGTTCTGGCTTGTGATGGCGATCTTCATGTCAGTCCTCGTTCTCGGGGTTGTTCAGGGCGCATTCGCGCGCCTCGCACAGCATGGCGCTGACCACGGCCAGCAGGACGGCCAGGGAGGCGCCGAGTATCCAGGTGAAATACCACATGGTTGCTCCTTTCTCAGTAAGCGGCTTTGTCGTGGGCCTCGATGAAGCGTTCGGTGACCTTGCCCGACATCACCTTGTAGGCCCAGGATGTGTAGATGACGATCAGTGGCATGAAGATCACCGTGGCCCAGAACATCAGGCCCAGGGTCAGGTGGCTGGACACGCTGTCCCATACCGTCAGGCTGGAACGCGGATCGGCGCTGGACGGCATGATGAACGGGAACAGGGCGACCCCGGCGGTGCCGATGATGCCGGTCATGGTCAGACCCGAGGCGACGAAGGCGGCCAGGGTCTTGCGCAACATGGCCAGGTTGGAGCCGATGCCGGTTAGCACGGCCACCATCAGGGGGGCGAACAGGAAGTGATACATGGCGGTCGCGGCGAATTGCAGCCGCGACAGTTCGACGACGGTCTCATTCATGGGGTGCCATCCTCTCTGCGGTGGTGTGGTTCAGCAGGGCCTGGGCGGTACCGTCGCTGCCAGGTTTGACAGGGTCGCTGAAGAACACCACCTTGATGGCGATGATCAGTGCGACCTTGATCAGCAACAGGGATGCGATGTCCCGACCCAGGGGGCTTGGCTGTCTTGGTTTCATGTCGTACTCCTTTGCCTCTGCAAGGGTTTACGCAAGTAACGTGCCAGGTTTTGAATCGCGCGGCGGGGCGTGAAAATCGCCATGTTTCGGGCGATCAGTGCTCAAAAAATCCGATTAGCCGGGGTGCCGCGGCTATGCCCTCACTTGCTTCCAGGCTATTGTTTGTCAGGATTGTTTGGCGTAAATGTCAAAATTGACAATATTGGCCCGAC
This sequence comes from Thiobacillus sp., assembly GCA_013335435.1. Lineage (GTDB taxonomy): Bacteria > Pseudomonadota > Gammaproteobacteria > Burkholderiales > Thiobacillaceae > Parasulfuritortus. Next base: position 3,413 of record JAAXVP010000144.1, read on the forward strand.
CAGAGCCGCTTTTGCGGCGGGGTCGATATGCGTGGCCGATGCGTACACCGACGCTCCTCCGATCTGGAGGGGCGTCAGGTCGGCTCAGTCGGTGACCAGCTTGGCTTGGTCGAGCAGCCCCTGGATGATCAGCTGGTCGCTGGCATAGCCGCTGACCAGGTCGACGTTCGCGAGGACAATGGTCTGGTCCTCGGCGCCGGCGGCATAGCCGCCGGAAAAGCCGCCGTCCGAACTGATATGGACGACGGTATCGCTGCCCGACAGGCTGAAGTGCAGGTAGCCGTCCAGGCTGGCGGCATTCTGGCTCTCACCCTGCAGCAGGTCGCGTAGATCGAGTACGTCGCCGCCGTCGATGGCGGCCGCGCTACCGAAGTCGAGCACGGTGTCCGAGGCCGGCGAACCGGGCGTACCCTTGTCGGCCAGTTCCCATCGTAAGACGTCGGATCCGGCACCGCCGGTCAGTTGGTCGTTGCCGGCGCCCCCGATCAAGAGGTCGTTGCCGTCGCCGCCGCCCAGTGTGTCGATGCCCGAGCCGCCACGCAGCAGGTCGTTGCCGCCTTCGCCGTCCAGGGTGTCGTTGCCGCCATAACCATATAGCCTGTCCTCGCCGGCAGTGCCGGTCAGGGTATTGGCATTGCCGTCGCCTTCCTGGATGGCGCTGTTGCCGTTCAGGGTGTCGAGGACATCCGCGTCGGCCAGGTTGGCGAGCGAGTCGCTGGAACTGGCACCCAGGGTGTCGGTCGCCGTGATCGTGGTGGCGTCGAGTATCGCGACCTGGGTGCCCGGCAACAGACCGAGCAGGTTTTGCTCGAACCCGACGGTGGCGAGCAATTCGTTGATCGCCAGGTTGTCGATGCGGCCGCCGTCGAGGGCGGTGACGGTCAAGGTCGACGATGAGGCGATCAGGCCGAGCAGGCCGGGGTCGTTGACGATGCTCAGGCTCAGGCCCAGTTCCGCGGCCATCTGCGCCGAGGCGGTCAGGGTATAGGTGCCGAGGCTGACCAGGGGGGCGTAGCGGATCACCACGCTCTCCAGATTGCCGTCCCGATCGCCGGCCGTGAAGGCCTGCTGGCTGAGATCGATCAGGTTCAGGGCGGCGGCGCCGACGAGGCCGAGCAGGGCGTTGCCGCCGACCTGCACATCCGGCGCCACGTTGCTGTCCGCGACCGGTTGTACCGCACCCGTGGCGTCGAAGACGACCGTTGCCGCGACGGTATCCGAATCGTTGTCGGTGACCACGAAATCGACCTGGGTCTGGCCGGCCATCATGTCGGTACTGGTGGTGGCCTGGTCGACGATCAGCTTGCCGCTCGCCAGCAGGGACGCGATGATCGGGTCGTCCGAGGCATGGGCGCCGACCAGGTCGACGTCCTGGAAGACGATCTGCTGGCTGTCGAGCGCGGCGTCGAAGCCGCCCGAGAAGGCGCCGGTGACGCTGATGTAGAGGGTGGTGTCGCCGCTGCCGCTGTCATAAACGAAGTGCAGGTAGTTGCTCAGGTTGCCCGGCGTGTTGCCGATGGCGCCCTCGCCCTGGAGCAGGCCGCTCAGGTCGATGATGTCGCCGCCGCTGGCCAGGCCGGCGGCGCTGAAGTCGGTGATGGTGTCCACGGCGGGCGCGGCGGTGGTTCCCTGGTGGCCTTCTTCCCACATGAACACGTCGCGGCCGCTGCCGCCGGTGAGGGTGTCGCTGCCGGTGCCGCCGATCAGGATGTCGTTGCCGGCGCCGCCGTTCAGGGTGTCGTTGCCGCTGCCGCCGCGCAGGATGTCGTCGCCGCTGCCGCCGGTGAGGGTGTCGTTGCCGGCATAGCCGTAGAGGCGGTTGTCGGCGCTGCTGGCGCTGTAGTTCATGATGTCGCCGACTCCCGTGCCCTGCTTGATCTCGCTCGGCACGCTGCTGGAGCCGAGCAGGTCGAGGCCGAGCAGGTCGACCGAGGTGTCGGTGTCGGAGGCGTTGCGGGTGTCGGTGACCGTCAGCGACATGCTGGGTGTGACCGAGAGCGACAACAGGCCGTGCTGCTGGACATACAGGGTGGCCAGGAATTCGTTCAGCTGCATGTTGTCGATCGGGCCGCCGTCGGTGGCGGTGATGGTCAGGCGGGCATAGCTCTGGGTGGTGACCAGGAGCAGGTTGAGGTGGTCGTCGGCGGCCACCACGTTGAGGCCGAATTCCGCCGCCATGGCCGAGGACCAGGCCAGGGTGTAGTAGCCGCCCAGGATCCCGGCGCTGATCAGCGAAGAGGCGTTGACCACGACCCGCTTGATGTCGTTGTCGACATCCGAGGCGGTGAACACCTGCTGGCTGCTCAGGTCGATCAGGCCGAGGACGTCGGCGCCGACGATACCGAGCAGGCCGCCGCTGTCGTTGACGCTGGCAACCGGGGCGGACGGGGTCGGGTCGGTGACCAGGGCGGTGCCGGTGGCGGTGTAGGTGTAATCGCCGGTACGCATGTCCACCACCAGGGTTTCGCCCTTGTAGGTGGTGACGGTCAGTTCGTCGCTGGCGGCGTTGAAGGCGTGGCTGTAGACGGATTCAGACTGGCCGGCACGCGCAATGGTGTCCGCGACCGGGTCGTAGCTGTAGGTGTAGCCGCCGATCCGGACCTGCTGGACGTAGCCGCCGTCGGCACCGAAGGAGCCGCCAGCGCCCAGGACGTTGTCGGCGACCGACGGGCTGGCGTCGGAGATGGCGAACAGGACATTGTCGGAGGCGACCACGGGCATGTCGTCCTCGACGTTGACGGTGAGGGTGCTGGCCGTGCCGTCCGAGGCGCTGACCGCGAAGGCCAGGGCCAGGATGTCCTCCACGTCGCCGACCGGGTGGTCCAGGGGCGCGCTCAGGGTCAGGTCGTAGCTGCCGTCGGTGTGGACGACGAGGGTGGCGACCGTGGTGGCCCCCGCCATGCCGGTGAGGGTATAGGCATCGCCGGCGAAGCTGCCGGACCACGTGACCAGGATGCCGCCCGAGTAGAGGCCGGTCGGGCCGACAACGCCGACCGAGGTGATGGCGGCGCTGTCTCCGGCGGTGAGCACCATGAGCCCCGAGACGCTGGCCGAGTTGGTGGTGTCGGCCGGAACGCCGGTGAAATCGGCGGCGCCGTTCGCCAGGCCTTCCTCGGAGACGCTGGCGACGTAGTTGTCCGACTGCAGGAGCAGGATGGAGTCGGCGCTGTCGCCGTCGTTGTCGACCAGCGTGTAGTCGACCTTGAGATAGGTGCCGGTGCTGGCGTAGGCCGGGTTGAAGGTGTAGGCGCCGGTGGCCAGGTCGACGATCATCTGGCCTTCGACCACCGTGACGGTCAGGTTGTGACTGCCCGGGTCGTAGTCGACCTCGGAGGCGTCGCTGGCGCTTACGCTGTCGGTGCCGGGCGTATAGGTATATGTCACGCCTGATACCGTCAATTCCCGCACGTAGCCGGCGCCGTCGGCGCCGAAACCGGCCGCCGCCAGGCTGCCCGAAATCAGGTTGCCGCTGAGGACGATCTGGTCGGTGAGCAGGCTGCCGGAGCCGAGCAGGGCCTGGATGATCTCGGCCTGGCTGTGGCCGGTGACCAGGTCGATGTTGCTCAGCACGATGGTCTGGTCGTAGCTGCCGGCGGACACGCCGCCGTTCACGCTAACCCGGATCAGGGTGTCGTCGGCGCTGCCGTCGCCATCGCCGTCGCCCGTCACGAAGTACAGGTAGTCGGCCAGGTTGCCGATCAGGTTGCCGGCATGGCCCTCGCCCTGCAGGAGGCCGCGCAGGTCGAGCAGGTCGGTGCCGTTCTGGAAGTCGGTGACGATGTCGACGCTGGCGGCGACCGCCGCGTCGCCGCGGTTCCACTGGAATACGTCGGCGCCGCTGCCGCCGGTCAGGGTGTCGCTGCCGGTGCCGCCGGCGAGCAGGTCGTTGCCGGCGCCGCCGCTGAGTTGGTCGGTGCCGCTGCCGCCGCGCAGGAGGTCGTCGCCGTTGTTGCCGTACAGATGGTCGTCGCCGGCGCCGCCGTAGATCTGGTCGTTGCCGTCGTTGAGGCCTTCGGTGACCGAGTCGTAGCCGTAAAGGGTGTCGTTGCCGGTGCTGCCGATCAGGACGTCCTTGCCGTCGAAACCCCAGATGGTGTCGTTGCCGCCATCGGTATTGATGACGTCGTTGCCGACCGTGCCGGCGATGTAGTCGTCGATCCCGGTATGGGTCCAGACCACGCCGCTATTGGGATCGAAGGGCAGCTCGCCGGTGCCCGACTTGCTCACCGTGAGGCCGGTGTTGTCGGTGGCGCTCAGGGTCGCCGTCCGCATCAGGTAGTCGGAGATCAGGGGCGACAGCTGGACCCGGAATTCCATGTACAGGGAGGTCAGCAGCTCGTTGACCGCCTGGTTTTCGATGGGCAGCCCGGTCGTCGAGGTGATGGTGAAGCGGCTGTCGTTCTCGCTCACCGCCACCGCCAGGCCGAGTTCGGCAGCCAGCGCGGTGATGGTGATGTTGCCGGTGATGTCGCCGATGTCCGCGTTGAGCGCAGTCATGTAGCTCTCGTCGAACTTCAGGCTGACGCTGGTCAGGTTGTCGTTGGCGGCCCAGACGATCAGGCGCTGCTCGGGGCCGAAATCGAGGATGTCGAGCAGGTTGGCATCCACCAGGGCCAGGTCGGGGTCGGCGCTGTCGAGGGCGACGATGACGTTGGAGGCGAAGGTATAGGTGTCGGTCGATGTGGCCGCCTTGGGTGCGTCGTCCTCGACCTGGATGGTCAAGGTGCCGGAGCCGGTGTTGGTGCCGTCCGAGGCGCTCACCGCAAAGCCCAAGGACAGCACATCCTCGGCGTCGGTGACGGGGTGGTCGATGGGCGCGGCCAGGGTGAAGGTATAGGCGCCGTCGCTGGCCACGCTCAGGGTGGCGACCGCGGTGGCCCCGGCCGTGCCGGTCAGGGTATAGGTGCCGCTGGCATAGACGCCGTTCCACGCCACCAGGACGCCGTCGGAGTAGACATCGGCGGGGCCGGTGACGCTTTTTGCGCGGGTGGCGATATGCGGCCGTCAGTCTCTGCCGAAGGGGCGGAGTGACGCGCTGAAGTCGCCTCGGCTCGTCCGGTACGCTGACGGCTTCTATCACCTGACCGGCAGGCAGGCCGACGAACCCATCGATCACTGGGAAAGCGACAGC
>JAAXVP010000145.1 GCA_013335435.1 Thiobacillus sp.
ATCCTGGATAAGGTGGTTAATTGGGGTCGAATGTATTCGATCTGGCCGGTGACCTTTGGTCTCGCCTGCTGCGCTCTGGAGATGATCGTCGCCAGTTCGGCGACCTGGGATATTTCTCGATTCGGCTCGGAAGTCTTTAGACCCTCGCCCCGGCAATCGGCAGGGGGGTGAAGAAGGTGGTTCTCTTCGGCGAGGCGAGGGAGAAGATCAACGGCCTGGTCGGCGGCGTGGTCGAAACGGTGCTGGCCCCGACGCTCAGGGAGGCGGTGGCCAGCCTGGGGCATTTCGTCGGCGTCAACTACCACCGGCAGTTCCCCGTCGTGCCGGGGGTGCAGTGCACCTTCTTCGACGCGGGACACATCCTCGGGTCGGCCATCGTCGTGCTGGACATCGCCGAGCGGGACCGCCGCTTTCGCCTGACCTTCACCGGCGACCTGGCGCGCGGGGCCCGCGACCGCTGGCTGGCGGCCTGGCAGGCGGCGGTCGGCGAGCGTCATGGCGACGGCGCCCTGGCCCGGCGTCTGCTCGCCCGGCCCCTGGTGGTGCTGTCCCGGTCACCCGAGGCGGTGCTGGCGCGCTTCGCCGGCCTGGCCGGCCTGGCGGATGCGGGGTTGATGCTGCACGAGGCCGCCAGCCGTCAGTTCTGGGGCCTGTCCAAGCTGCTGAACGGCCAGCAGGAGGCGATCGCCCTGATGCTTGGCCTCGCGGAATGTCCGTTCCCGAACCGGCCGGTGCAACTGGTGATACAAACCCTGGCTGGGGAACTGGACGCCCCCGTCCTGTTCGTCGAGAACGCCGCCAGCTTCGAATCCCTCGCCGCCGGCCGGATGCCCGAGGCCGACGGCCACATCCTGATCTTCGCCTCCGGCTACAAGGCCAGCGCCCGGCGCATCCGCATGCCCGGCAGGAGTTCCCTGTACTTTGCGCCCCAGGTCTACCAGGCCCACCTCGGCCTGCCGGCCGCCATCCAGTCCTGGCTGTATTCCGCCGACACGGCCCGACCGGTGTTCTTCTGGGGCGACCTGGACTATGCCGGCCTGGCCATCCTCAGGGAACTGCGCGCGGTGTTCGCCAACGCGCAGGCCTGGCAACCGGGCTATGAGCGGTTGCTGGAACGGTTGCTGGCCGGCGAGTCGCACGCCCCCGAAGAGGCCGCCAAGTCCGGCCAGACCGACCCGGTGGCGACCGGGTGCGGGTACGCAGATGAAGTGTTGCTGCCCGCGCTGCGGCGGTATGGGCGATTCGTCGACCAGGAGAGCGTCTGAGGCCGGAACGGGGGGCTGAGCATTGACCGGGAGGTCAGGTGTGACACTATTGCATGGGCCGCGCGCACGCGAAGATGCGCCGGTGCCAAGGCAAGGTGCGTGTGGTCGGGACAAGAAGAGCCCTCTCCGGGGCCGAAGGGAAAGGGACAGGACAAATGAACGAAATCGAGCCGCGTGTAGAGTCGGAGTCCATGGAAGCACACGTGACCCTGGCCGCCAGCCTGGGCGCCAAGCTGAATCTGGCGGATTTCCAGAATGCCGTTCCCATCCTCCGCGAGTTGGCCGTCGTCAACGATACGGCCGGGGACCTGGCCGAACTCGACCTGAGCATCGAATCGACGCCGCCATTCCTGAAGACCAAGCATTGGCATATCGATTCGATTCCCGCCGGCCGGCGCTGTCACATCCCCGATCTCGACGTCCAGCTCGATGGCGCTCTGCTGTCCCGCTTGACGGAGGCGGAGACGGCCACGGTCGCGTTGCGGCTGCGCCGTCGTGGCGAGGCTGGCGAAGTGCTGGCCAGGTTCGACCAGGCCGTGGAACTTCTGCCCCGCAACCAGTGGGGCGGGCTATCCCACCTCCCCGACATGGCCGCCGCGTTCGTGCAGCCCAATGAGCCGGCGGTCGAGCGAATCCTGAAGCAGACGGCCGAGGTTCTGCGCAGGCATGGCAGGAATCCGGCCCTGGATGGCTACGCGGGCGGTCCGAAACGCGCCTGGGAGCTGGCTTCCGGTATCTGGAGCGCCGTGGCGGCCCTGGGCCTGGACTATGCCTTGCCGCCGGCGAGTTTCGAGCATGCCGGGCAAAAGGTGCGCGGACCGGGGCAAATCGTCGAATCCGGCCTGGCAACCTGCCTCGATCTCGCCCTCCTGTTCTGCTCGGCCATCGAACAAGCCGGGCTGAATCCGCTCCTGGTCTTCATCCAGGGCCATGCATTCGCCGGGGTGTGGCTCAAGGGCGAGGAATTCTCGACCTCGGTGGTGGACGACATCACCGCCCTGCGCAAGCGGATCAAGCTCAAGGAACTTGTGCTGTTCGAGACCACCGTGGCCACGCACCGGCCGGCGCCAAGCTTCTCCTACGCGGTTCAACTCGGTGCAAACCACGTCGCCGAGGACCGTGAGGAGGCCTTCGAGCTGGCCGTGGACATACGGCGGGCACGGCTCCAGCGTATCAAACCCCTGGCCAGCGCCGAAGCCCACGCGGTGGCGGCCCCGGTCGAGACCGCTCCGGTTGCCGAACCGGCCTTCGACGAGGCGCCCGATCTGCCCGAGGACACGACGCCGGCCGAACCGGACCCCGCCACGCTTAACCCCAAGGATCGGCTGGCGCGCTGGCAACGCAAGTTGCTGGATCTCTCCCTGCGCAACAACCTGCTGAATTTCCGGGCTGGCAAGAAGGCGATCAAGCTGGAGGCGCCGGACCCCGCCGCCTTGGAAGATTTGCTATCGGATGGCCAGGCCTTGCGCCTGCTGTCCAGGCCCGACCTCATGGACGGGGCCGACCCACGCAACCAGGCGATCCATGAAGGACGCGAGCGGGAGGATGTGCGGCGGGAACATGCGCGCGATGCCTTGCTCCGCCGAGAGGTGTTCGTGGACCTGCCGCAGGACGAGCTGGATGCCCGGTTTGTCGAGTTGTTTCGCGCGGCCCGCGCCACCTTGCAGGAGGGCGGCGCGAACACCCTGTTTCTGGCGATCGGCTTTCTATCCTGGACGCGGGAAGACAAGGCCGGCCAGCGCTATCGCGCGCCGCTGATCCTGGTGCCGGTGAACTTGACCCGCAAGAGCATGCGCTCGGGCTTCACCTTGACCCTCCACGACGACGAGCCCCGCTTCAATCCGACCCTGATCGAGATGCTGCGCCAGGACTTCAAGCTGAACCTGGGCGTGGCCGACGGTGAATTGCCCAAGGACGACGCCGGCCTGGACGTGGCCGGCATCTGGAAATCGGTCTCCCATGTCGTTCGCGACATCAAGGGATGGGAGGTGACGGAAGACGTCGTGCTGGCGATGTTCTCGTTCGCCAAGTACCTGATGTGGAAAGATTTGACCGAGCGCACCGAGCAGCTACGCGAGAACCCGGTCGTGCGCCACCTGATCGATACGCCGCGCGAGAGCTATCCCTCCGGGCCCGATTTTCCGGACCCAAAACGGCTCGACAGCGAGTTGCCGCCGGAGCGGACCTTTTGTCCGTTGCCCGCCGATTCCTCGCAGCTCTCCGCCATCATGGCCGCCGCGCGCGGCAAGGACTTCGTCCTGGTCGGGCCGCCCGGCACGGGCAAGAGCCAGACCATCGCCAACCTGATCGCCCAATGCCTGGCGGAGGACAAGCGGGTGTTGTTCGTCTCGGAGAAGATCGCGGCCCTCGATGTCGTCTATCGGCGGCTACGCGAGGTGGGCCTGGGCGAGTTCTGCCTGGAGCTTCACTCCAACAAGGCCAGGAAGCTCGATGTCCTGGCGCAGTTCGAAACCGCCTGGGAGGCAAAGGGGTCGGTCGATCCGGGTGCCTGGCGAGCGGAAGCGCTGCGTTTGCGCAAGCTGCGCGACCAACTCAATGGCTATGTCGAGCGGCTGCACCATCGTCACGGCAACGGCTTGACCCTTTATCAGGCCATCGGCCGGGTCGTCGATGGCGCGGATGTTCCCGTTCTGGGGCTGTCCTGGAGCTCCCCCCAAGGCCACGACCTCGCCGCCATGGCGGCCCTCGGGGAAGTCGCCGACCGCCTGGAAGTCAACGCCCAGGCCGTGGGACGGGATGCCCTGCTCACGCAGCCACTCTCCGCCATCGGCCACGACGACTGGTCGCCGAGTTGGCAACACGGCCTGATCGACGCCGCGCGTGGCGTGATACCCGCGGTTCAAGCGGTGACGCAAGCCTGTGACCACCTCACCCAGGCCGTCGGGCTGCCGGGGCTGCCTCTCAACCGACGTGTCCGTGGGGCCTTGGCCATCCTGGCCCGAACCTTGCCCCAGGCCGCCGGACGAGATTGGCGATTCGTATTGCGGCCCGACGCGAAAACCGTCGGCGACCGGCTGCAAGAAGGCATCGCGCTGTTGGCCGAACATCAGAAGCACAGCATGGCGCTCTCGCCGGCCTGGCCGGATTCGGTGCTCGGCGCCTGCAAGCAGGGCTTGCCGTTGTTGCGGAGTCGTCGGGAAGGCCATGCCCAGCTTGGCCAGCCCTGGGCCATGGCGACCGTCCTGGAACTCAAGAAGGGACTGGGGCTCCTGGAAGACATCGACCGGGAAACGCAACGACTCTCCGTCCAGTATGGCGAGCCGGTGGAGCAGTTGAATGTGACCCAGCTCCTGCGCGAATGGGGCAAGGCCGAGAAAGCCATATGGCCCCTGTCCTGGCTGGCGAAACGCACGATCCGCAAGACCCTCGACGCCGTGGTGACGGGCGAGGGCGAACCGGATGCCGGCCAGGACCTTCGCGTCCTGGCCAAAATCCGCGCCTTGCGTTCGGAAGCGATGGCGCTCGACCTGGGCGCCCATACGGATGGCCTTTGGGCCGGCCTGAAAACCAAGCCCGACTTGGCGCAGTGCGCCCTGCGCTTCCAGATGGCGCTGAGCGCCGCCAGGAACGAACAAACCTGGGCGGACACGGGCTTCGAGCCGATTGCCGATGGCCGTTGCGGCGAGCGACTGGCCCAGGAGTTGGCCAAAATGCGGTCACTGCACACCCTGGATAGCCAGTTGGCGACGCTGGAATACCTGGGCCCCGCCACCGAAGCGCTGTGGGCGGGCCTGGCGACGCGAACCGAAGCCCTGGCGGCTGCGCTACGGTTCCAGGAGGCCATGCAAGCCATACGGGAATCTGGCGCCCTGACCGGCGACCACGACGCCGTGGCGGCCGGTGAGTGCGGTACCTCGCTGTCGGCGGACCATCGACAGCTGCGCCAGCGGGCCGTGGTCGAACAACGACTTGCCGCCTACGACGACCTGATGGACGTCACCGCGGGTCTTTGGAACGGACTGAAGACCCGCGTCGGCGAGGTGGAGAAGGCATTGAAGTTTCAGTCCGCCATCGCGGCCGCCATCTCGAACCTGGCCACCACGCCGGAGGAAATCGGCACCATCAAGACCGCATTGGATCGGCTCATCGGCGCGGGCAACGCGCTGCTGGAGCCGAGCGGCCCCATCGCGGCGGCTGGCGAAACCTACCTCCATGCCTGGGGTGGCCTGCAACCGGCCCTCGACCGGCTGGCCGCCGCGGGCGGTTTTCCGGACGCGGCCAAGGCCGAGTTCGGCGAGCAGACCCTCGACGAACTCAGCCAGCGCTGCGAGGCCATCGTACGGGCGGAAAGCCGGCTGCATGCCTGGTGCGCATGGCGCAAGGTCAGCGGCCAAGCCAGGGTGCTGGGCCTGGCGCCCTTGGTCGCCGGCATCGAGAACGGAACGGTGGCCGATGGCAAGGTGCGCCGTGCCTTCGAAACCGACTATAGCCGCTGGTGGCTCAACGCCGTGGTGGATGAAGAGCCGGTGATCCGTTCCTTCGTCTCGGCCGAGCATGAAAAGCGCATCGGTGATTTCCGTGCCCTGGACGAGCGATTCACCGCGCTGACCCGCGACTGGATTCGGGCGCGTCTGTGTGCCGGCATGCCGAACCAGGATGGCGTCACCCGTAACTCGGAGTGGGGCATCCTGCGTCACGAAATGAACAAGAAGAAGCGCCACATGCCGTTGCGCGAACTGATGACCAGCATCCCGACCGCGCTGACCAAGCTGACGCCCTGCCTGCTCATGAGCCCCCTGTCGATCGCCCAATACCTGGCCGCCGATGCCACCCGCTTCGACGTGGTGGTCTTCGACGAGGCGTCCCAGATACCGGTCTGGGATGCGGTCGGCGCCATCGCGCGGGGCAAACAGGTGGTCATGGTGGGCGATCCCAAGCAACTGCCGCCCACCAATTTCTTCGACCGGGCCGAATCGGACCTGGACGACGAGGATGTCGAAGGCGACCTGGAGAGCATCCTGGACGAGTGCCTGGGCGCCAGTCTGCCCACCATGAACCTGGCCTGGCACTACCGCAGCCGCAACGAAAGCCTGATCGCCTTCTCCAACCACCGCTATTACGGCGGCTCGCTGGTGACCTTCCCATCACCCGTCACCCAGGATCGGGCGGTGAGCTTCCATGGCGTCGATGGCGTCTATGAAAAGGGCGGGGCACGCATCAACACGCCTGAAGCCAAGGCCCTGGTCGCCGATCTGGTCGGGCGCCTCAAGTCGCCGGGTTTCCGCGAGTCCAGGCTGACCATCGGCGTGGTCACCTTCAACAGCGAACAACAGGGGCTCATCGAGGACTTGCTGGATGAGGAACGGCGCAAGGATCCGGCCATCGAACCCTGGTTTTCGGATAGCGAACTGGAACCGGTGTTCGTCAAGAACCTGGAAAGCGTCCAGGGTGACGAGCGGGACATCATGTATTTCTCCATCACCTACGGCCCGGACTCGCACGGCGCGGTATCGATGAACTTCGGCCCCATGAACCGGGCCGGCGGCGAGCGGCGCCTGAACGTCGCCATCACCCGTGCCCGCCACGAATTGCGCGTGTTCTCCAGTCTCAAGGCCGAGCAGATGGACCTGGCGCGAACCCAGGCCATGGGCGTGCGCGACCTCAAGCTGTTCCTCGAATTCGCCGAACGCGGTGCGCGTGCCCTGGCCGAGAGCACTGAAGGCAGTCGGGGCGATTTCGAAAGCCCGTTCGAGGAGTCCGTCGCCGCCGCACTCGCCTGGAAAGGATGGGAACTACACACCCAGATCGGCGCATCGACCTTCCGGATCGACCTGGCCGTCGTCCATCCCGATGCCAAGGGCGTCTACCTGAGCGGCATCGAATGCGACGGCGCCACCTACCACCGCTCGGCCACCGCCCGCGACCGCGACAAATTGCGGGAACAGGTGCTGCGCGGCCTGGGCTGGGACATCCTGCGGGTCTGGTCGACGGACTGGTGGATCGATGCCGCCGGCACCTTGGAAAAACTGGATGCCAAGCTGCGGGGCTTGCTGGAAATAAGCCGGGCGAAACGCGCGGAAGCGGTTGAAAGAGAGGCCGCGCGACTGGCGGCGGAGGAAGCCATCGCCAAGGCCAAGGCGGAGGAGAGCGACGACCACATCGTCATCTCCCCTCCGGACGGACGGCAGCCCCAAGGGGTTCAGACCCAGGAAACCGCCGAGGTTTACGCCAGGAATGTTTCCGAAACGCTGCCCACGTCTACCACGTACTTCACCGAAGCCGACCCCCTGTCCGTGGTCGATGGCGTCGATGTCGATGCATTTTTCGATGCCGCCTACGACCCGATCCTTGCACACATGATTGCCCACGTGGTCGAGATCGAAGGCCCGGTACTGGACGCGGTGCTCGCCCGCCGCATCGCCAGGGCGCATGGTTGGCAACGTACCGGCTCACGCATCCGGGAGCGGATCGAGGCGATGGCCGCCAAGGAATTCAGTAGGACCGAGGAGGATGTGGGGACGTTCTACTGGCCGGCAGAACAAAGTCCGGATGGGCCTATCGTGTTCCGGCGGGCGGTTGGGGTTGCGGCCAGGGCGGTGGATGAAATCTGTATGCCCGAGTTGCTGGCGTTGGCACGGGAGGTGGCCACGAATGGCAATCATGGTGAAGTAGCTATTGTTGCCATGGCTCGTGAACTGGGCTTGCACAGTTTGCGCGCTTCCAATCGGGTACGAATTGAAAGGGCGATGCGGCAGGTTTGACCACTATAAGGGAGGCGGTGAAATGACATCGGCAATGCGAGAAACGGCCTTGCGTTGGTTGCGCGCGGCCATCGGCAATTCCTCAGTGGATTTTCGAGATGGCCAATGGGAGGCCATCGATCAGTTGGTCAACCGGCGCGGGCGAGTCCTCTGCGTGCAGCGAACCGGCTGGGGCAAGAGCATGGTGTATTTCGTCGCGGCCAAACTTATGCGTGAGTTGGGAGCTGGGCCGACGCTGATCATCTCTCCCTTACTCGCCTTGATGCGAAATCAGGTCGATGCGGCGAATCGGTTGAACTTACAGGCCGAAACCGTCAATTCCACCAATGCTGATGACTGGAAAAATATCCGGCGGCGATTACACGATGACCAAATTGATCTGCTTCTGATTTCACCGGAACGCTTGGCGAATGACGAGTTCGTTGAGAATACGTTGCTGCCCATCGCCGCGCGCATTGGACTGCTGGTGATAGACGAGGCGCACTGCATCTCGGATTGGGGCCATGATTTCCGGCCCGATTACCGGCGCATCGGTCAG
>JAAXVP010000424.1 GCA_013335435.1 Thiobacillus sp.
CTCCGGGAGAGGGGCCAGGGGTGAGGGAGCTCGCGTGGAAAATGGCATCCGGTCCGTCATGGCCGTCGCCAGCCTTTCACCAACCCGAAATAGAACCACAGCCAGACCACCAGGGCAGCCAGGGAAAACCATTGCACGGCGTAGGCACGGTGCCGCTCGATGCCGGCATCCGGCTCGGGCCAGTCCCGGACCAGGCCATCCCCGGCCATGTCGGTGCGCAGCACCAGCCAGTCGGGCAGGTCGTTGCCATACCAGGCGCGATAGCGGTCGAGGTCGAGGTTCTGCCAGAGGCCGCCGACCGGCTGCTCGGGCGCCAGCTCAAGGTAGCGGGAGCGGGCATGGACCAGGATGCCTTCGACCGTCTGCCGGCCGGCCGGCGTAGCGATGGCCGGCAGGCGCCGCTCGGCCTCGGCCGCCCGCCAGCCCCGGTTGAACAGGACCGCGCCGCCCCCCTCCAGGCGCAAGGGCACCACCAGGTGATAGCCGGCCCGGCCCTGGAGTATCCGGTTGTCCAGCCAGACCTGGTATTCGCCGGCGAATTCGCCTTGCAGGCGGACCCGGCGGTACAGGGCCGCCTCGCCCAGCGCCCGGGCCTCGTCCCAGGACAGGACGGGCTCTGCCATGGCCCGGTCGTAGCCGGCCCGTTGCGCGGCCTTGGTCTCCGCCTTGTGCCATTGCCATTGCCCCAGCAGGATGGTCAGGCCGGCCACCAGCAGGGTTGCCAGGGTGGGCAGCCAGAACGGACGGGCGGCGCGCCGCCGCTCCGGCGGCGCGCTAAACTCAAGCAGACGTCTTACCTGGGTGTTCATGATGACGCTCCTCGTAATCCTGGTCGTGTTGCTGATCCTGGCCAGCCTGGGCCAGGCCCTCTACTACCTGGTCCGCGACCGCGGCCGGGGCGACCGCGCGGTGCGCGCCCTGACCTGGCGCATCGGCTTGTCGCTCGCCCTGTTCCTGCTCCTCATGGCTGGCTTCCAGCTCGGCCTCCTGCCTCACAGCCAGTAGACGAACACGAACAGCAGCAGCCAGACCACGTCGACGAAGTGCCAGTACCAGGACGCCGCCTCGAAGGCGAAATGGCGCTCCGGCGTGAAGTGGCCGGCCAGGCTGCGCCCGAGCATGACCATCAGCATCAGGGTGCCCAGGGTCACGTGCAGGCCGTGGAAGCCGGTCAGCATGAAGAAGGTCGCGCCGTAGATGCCGGCGCCCAGGGTCAGGCCCAGGTGGCGGTAGGCCTCGGCGTATTCGTGGCCTTGCAGGGTCAGGAAGGTCAGGCCCAGGGCGATGGTCAGGGCCAGGCCCAGTTCGAGCTGGCGGCGGCGCTGGCGCTTCAGGCCCCAGTGGGCCCAGGTCACGGTGGCCCCGGAACTGAGCAGGATCAGGGTGTTGAGGGCCGGGATGCCCCAGGCCGCCATGGCCGTGAACTGGATATCGAGGCCAGGCCCGGCGGTCGGCCAGCCGCCCGTGTAGCCGGGCCAGAGCAGGCTGCTGTCGCCCGAGGCCAGGCCGGGCACCGCGACCACGCGGGCATACAGCAGGGCGCCGAAGAAGGCGGCGAAGAACATCACCTCGGAAAAGATGAACCAGGCCATGCCCCAGCGGAACGACAGCTCCACCTGGGCGTCGTGCAGGCCGCCCTGGCTCTCGGCGATGACCCGGCCGAACCAGCCCAGCAGCATCGCGCTCAAGGTGGCCGCGCCGGCGCCGAGCAGGAAGCCGCCGCCAGCCAGGCCGTGGATGGCCAGGGTGGCGCCCACCGCCAGCATCAGTAGGGCGAGCGAGCCGACGATGGGCCAGTGCGACGGCGCCGGCAGGTAATAGCCGCGCGGGGTCACGATTCCCCCCGGGCGTAGAAGCGGTAGGACAGGGTGACCACGCCGATCGCCGGCGGCAGCTGGCGGTCGAGCACGAACAGCACCGGCAGGCGGCGCGATTCGTGGGGCGCCAGGCGCTGCTCGCGGAAGCAGAAGCACTCGATCTTCTTGAAGTAGGCGGCCGCCTCGGCCGGGGCGTAGCTGGGCACGGCCTGGCCGACCAGGGGCTGATCGCCCAGGTTGTCGAGCTGGTATTCCACCTCGACCAGTTCGCCCGGATGCGGCGTGATGGCCTCGGCCGGCGCGGTCAGGCGCCAGGCGGCGCCGGCACTGCTGTCGGCCAGGAGCTGGACCTGGACCCGGCGGCTGAGGTCGACCTGGGTGTTGCGGGCGAGGACCTGGGCCTCGTCGCGGTTCAGCCCGGTGAGGTCGCAGAAGGTCCGGTACAGCGGCACCAGGGCGTAGGCGAAGCCGAACATGGCGACGGTGAAGAGGAGCAACTTGCGCAGCAGGGCGGCGTTGGTCAGGAGGCGTTGCTCCCTCACCCCT
>JAAXVP010000146.1 GCA_013335435.1 Thiobacillus sp.
AAACGGTGCGAGGAGTCGGTGGCCAGACCATAGGCGCGGGCGCGGCCAGCCATGGCGTCGGGCGTGAAGTGGGCCGCCTCCAGGAAGATGTCGGTGGTGGACTCTGACACCGAGCTGGCCTGGCCGCCCATGATCCCGGCCAGGGCGAGCGGGCCGACGTCATCGGCGATCACCGTCGTGCCCGCGGTCAGTTCCACGGTCTCGTCGTTGAGCAGGGCCAGCTTCTCGGCGGCCGCCGCCGGGCGTACCCGAATGGCGCCGGTGACCTTGGCGAGGTCGAAGGCGTGCATCGGTTCACCCAGTTCCAGGAGAACGTAATTGGTCACGTCGACCACCGGGCTGATGGCGCGCAGCCCGCTGCGTTGCAGGCGACGGACCATCCAGTCGGGCGTGGTCGCGCCGGCGTCGATGCCACGGATGATCCGGCCGCAATAGACCGGGCAGGACGCCTTGGCCTCGATGGCGACCGTCAGGGTGTCGGCCAGTTCAGCCGCCACCGGCGTGCATGCGACCAAATGGGCACCCGATCCGGAGATCGCCGCCACCTCGCGGGCGATGCCCTGGATGGACAGGCAGTCGCCCCGGTTCGGGGTCATCTTGATGGTGATGAGCCGATCATCGAGGTCCAGGTACTGGCGCAGGGACTTGCCCACCGGGGCGTCGGCCGGCAGTTCCATGATGCCCTCGGCGGCCTCGGCGATGCCGAGTTCCTTGGCCGAGCAGAGCATGCCGGAAGAGGCGACGTCGCGCACCTTGGCCTGCTTGATCTTGAAATTGCCGGGCAACTCGGCGCCGACCATGGCGCAGGCGGTCTTCAGGCCGGCGCGGGCATTGGGCGCGCCGCAGACGATCTGCAAGGGCTCGGCGGCGCCGACGTCGACGCTGCAGACCTGCAGGCGGTCGGCGTTGGGGTGCTTCTCGGCGGTCAGTATCTCGGCCACCACGACGTGGTCGAAGACGGGCGCCACGGGCACCGCCTCCTCCACCTCCAGGCCGGCCATGGTCATGAGATGGCAGAGCTGGTCGGTATCCAGTTTCGGGTTGACCAGGGTGCGCAGCCAGGCTTCGGAAAATTGCATGGCGGCCTCCTTAGGCGAATTGTTTCAAAAAGCGCATATCATTTTCGAAGAACATGCGCAGGTCGTTGACGCCGTAGCGCAGCATGGCCAGGCGCTCGACGCCGAGGCCGAAGGCGAAGCCCTGCCACTTCTCGCTGTCGATGCCGACATGGCCGAGCACGTTGGGATGCACCATGCCGCAGCCGCCGATCTCCAGCCAGCCGTCGCCCCAGCTCATGTCCATCTCGGCCGAGGGCTCGGTGAACGGGAAGAAGGACGGCCGGAACCTGACCTGGAGGTCGTCGCGCTCGAAGAAGCGTTGCAGGAAATCCTGCACCACGCCCTTCAGGTGGGCGAAGCTGATGTGCTGGTCGATCCACAGGCCCTCGACCTGATGGAACATGGGCGAATGGGTGGCGTCGGAGTCGACCCGGTAGACGCGGCCCGGGGCGATGATCTTGATCGGCGGCTTCTGGTTCTCCATGAAGCGCACCTGCACCGGCGAGGTATGGGTGCGCAGCAGGGTGCCGTCGGCGAGGTAGAAGGTGTCGTGCATCGCCCGCGCCGGGTGGTTGTCCGGGATATTGAGGGCGGTGAAGTTGTAGAAGTCGGTCTCGATCTCCGGGCCGTCGGCGACCGCGAAGCCGATGCTGGCAAAGAGCTGCTCGATGCGCTTCAGGGTCAGGCTGACCGGGTGGGCACCGCCCAGGCCGGCGCTGCGACCGGGCAGGGTGACGTCGAGCGATTCGGCAGCCAGTTGTTTGTTCAGTTCCTCGGCCTGGATAGCCTCACGACGCTCCTTGAGCAAGGCCTCGACGCCGTCCTTGACCTGGTTGATGCGCGCGCCGGCCTCCTTGCGCTGCTCGGGCTCGAGCTTGCCGAGTCCCTTCATCTGTTCGGTGATGGCACCGCTCTTGCCCACGAACCGGGCTTTCGCCTGTTCCAGGGCCGGCAGCGTGGCGGCGGCGGCGAAATCGCGCCGGGCTTCGTCAAGGATGTCTTCCAGGTTCATGCTGAAACTCGATCTGAAAATGCGAAGGGAGGCGGATTAGGCCTCCCTTCCATGGCGACGGATCGCCGGGGCTAGTGCGCGGTTAGGCGCCCAGGCTGGCCTTGGCTTGATCGGCCACCTTGGCAAAGGCGGCCATATCGAACACGGCCATGTCGGCCAGGACCTTGCGGTCGATCATGATCTCGGCCTTCTTCAGACCGTTCATGAACTGGCTGTAGGTCAGGCCCAGACCACGCGCGGCGGCGTTGATACGGGTGATCCACAGCTGGCGGAACTGGCGCTTCTTCTGGCGGCGGTCGCGATAGGCGTACTGGCCGGCCTTCATCACCGCTTCGTTGGCGACGCGGAAGACGTTGCCACGACGGCCACGGAAACCCTTGGCAGCCTCCAGGACCTTCTTGTGGCTGGCGCGGGCGGTAGTACCACGTTTGACTCGGGGCATCTTTTATCTCCTTACGCGTAGGGCATCATGGCGCGAATATGACCCATATTCGACGCATCGATGGTTTCCATGCCACGCAGGTTGCGCTTGCGCTTGGTGGTCTTCTTGGTAAGGATGTGGCGCAGGTAGGCGTGCGAACGCTTGACGCTGCCGCTGCCACGAACGCGGAAGCGCTTGGCGGCCCCGCTCTTGGTCTTCATCTTGGGCATGTTGTGCTCCGTTTTTCGATGCCCTGAGGTGGCTCCCGACGGGAACGCTTGACGACCTTTTGGGCACGT
Organism: Thiobacillus sp.; assembly: GCA_013335435.1. Classification (GTDB taxonomy): domain Bacteria; phylum Pseudomonadota; class Gammaproteobacteria; order Burkholderiales; family Thiobacillaceae; genus Parasulfuritortus. The sequence goes on from JAAXVP010000146.1 coordinate 2,791, forward strand.
ATGTAGCGCTGATTCAAAGAGGCAGCGCCAACCGCTTTACTGCAAAGCCTGCTTTCGTCATACCCGCGCAGGCGGGTATCCAGTTTCTTTCGGCTGGGTTCCCGCGTCCGCGGGAACGACGACCACGAATTACTTCTTCTTCTTGGGCGCCAGCACCATGACCATCTGGCGGCCTTCCAACTTCGGGAACTGCTCCACGATGCCGTGTTCGAGCAGGTCCTGTTCAACCCGTTTCAGCAATTCGAGACCGAACTCCTGGTGAGCCATCTCGCGACCCCGGAACCGCAGAGTGATCTTGGTCTTGTCGCCTTCGGTCAGGAAGCGAATCAGGTTTCTCAGCTTGACCTGATAGTCCGCATCGTCAGTACGAGGCCGGAACTTGATCTCCTTGACCTGGATCTGCTTCTGCTTCAGCTTGGCTTCGTGCTGCTTCTTCTGCTCATGGTATTTGAACTTGCCGTAATCCATGATCTTGCAGACTGGCGGCTGCGCCTGGGGAGCGATCTCCACCAGATCCAGCTCGGCGTCTTCCGCCTTGGCCATTGCTTCACGAATACCGACGACGCCCAACTGCTCGCCGTCTTCCGCTACCAACCGGACCTGCGACGCGTCAATCTCGCCGTTGATCCTCAGTTCCTTGTCGAGTGCGATGCTCAAACCCCTTTCAAAAATATTGGGGAGCGGATTTCCGCTCCCCGTTCAGCCGCCGCCGCCCGGTCAACCGCGTATTTCGCCTTGCATGCGGTTCACAAACTCTTCCAGGCTCATCTGCCCGAGGTCTTCACCGCCCCGGACGCGTACGGCCACCTTGCCCTCCGCGCGTTCCTTGTCGCCGACGATCAGCAGATAAGGCACCCGTTTCATGGAGTGGTCGCGGATTTTATAGGTAATCTTCTCGCTTCTCAAGTCGGAACTGACCCGGAAGCCTTGTTTTTTAAGGGCTTCAGTCACTTCCGCCACATAATCGGCCTGGGCGTCGGTGATGCTCATCACCACCGCCTGCACTGGCGCCAGCCAGAGCGGGAAGTTGCCGGCGTAATGCTCGATCAGAATGCCGATGAAACGCTCCAGCGAACCCAGGATGGCTCGGTGCAGCATGATCGGCGGCTTGCGGGTGTTGTCCTCGGCGACATACTCGGCGCCCAGGCGGACCGGCAGGTTGGGGTCGAGCTGGATGGTGCCGACCTGCCAGAGGCGGCCGAGCGAGTCCTTCAGCGTGAACTCGATCTTGGGGCCGTAGAAGGCGCCCTCGCCCGGCTGGTAGTCGAAGGCCAGGCCGTTCTGCTTGAGGGCGGCGGCCAGGTCGGCCTCGGCCTTGTCCCAGGCCTCGTCGCTACCGACCCGCTTGGCCGGCCGGGTCGACAGCTTGACCAGGACGTCGGTGAAGCCGAAATCGGCATAGACGCCTTGCAGCATCTTGATGAACTCGGACACCTCGGACTGCACCTGGTCCTCGGTGCAGAAGATGTGGGCATCGTCCTGGACGAAGGCGCGCACCCGCATCAGGCCGTGCAGCGCGCCGGACGGCTCGTTGCGGTGGCAGGAACCGAACTCGGCCATGCGCATGGGCAGGTCGCGGTAGGAGCGCAGGCCGTGGTTGAAGATCTGGATGTGGCCGGGGCAGTTCATCGGCTTGACCGCGTAGTCGCGGTTTTCCGAGGACGTCACGAACATGTTCTCGCGGTAGTTGTCCCAGTGGCCGGACTTTTCCCACAGGGTGTGGTCCATGATCGTCGGGGTCTTGACCTCGTCGTAGCCGTGGGCACGGAACTTGCGCCGCATGTACTGCTCGACCTCCTGCCAGAGTATCCAACCGTGCGGGTGCCAGAACACCATGCCGGGCGACTCCTCCTGGAGGTGGAACAGGTCGAGCTGCTTGCCCAGGCGGCGATGGTCGCGCTTCTCGGCCTCTTCCAGGCGGTGCAGATAGGCGGCCAGGTCGTCCTTGTTGGACCAGGCGGTGCCGTAGATACGTTGCAGCATCTCGTTCCTGGAGTCGCCGCGCCAGTAGGCGCCGGCCACCTTCATCAGCTTGAAGGCCTTGATCTTGCCCGTCGAGGGCACGTGCGGGCCGCGGCAGAGGTCGACGAAGTCGCCCTCGCGGTAGAGCGAGATGGTCTGGCCGGCCGGGATGGCGGCGATCAGCTCGGCCTTGTACTTCTCGCCGATCGACTCGAAGAATTTCACCGCGTCGTCGCGATCCCATTCCTCGCGGGAAACCGGGATGTCCTTCTTGGCCAACTCGGCCATGCGCTTCTCGATCGCGGCCAGGTCTTCCGGGGTGAACGGGCGCTTGAACGCGAAGTCGTAGTAGAAGCCGTCCTCGATCACCGGGCCGATGGTCACTTGAGCCTCGGGGAACAGTTCCTTGACCGCGTAGGCGAGCAGGTGGGCGGTGGAGTGGCGGATCAGGTCGAGGCCGTCGGCGTCGCGGTCGGTGACGATGGCGAGCTCGCTGTCGGTCTCGATCAGGAAGGAGGTGTCGACCAGCTGGCCGTTGACCTTGCCGGCCAGCGCTGCGCGGGCCAATCCGGCGCCGATGTCGGCGGCCACCTGAACCACGGTCACCGGCGCATCGAATTTGCGCTCGGAGCCATCGGGAAGACGAATAACAGGCATCTTACGAACCCCGGAAATGAAGAAAGCCAGGCTAGGCCTGGCTTTCTATTGTTGGTAGGCGCGATTGGACTCGAACCAACGACCCCCACCATGTCAAGGTGATGCTCTAACCAGCTGAGCTACGCGCCTAAAGAGCTGCGCATTCTATAGATGGTGCGGCTTGCGGGCAACCCCTTTTTGCAGAGTTCGAGAGGAAAAATCGGCTTGGCCCAAACATGGCCCGACTGTCGCGGCGCCCGGCGCGCTGCTGATATGCTTGCACACGGAACAAGACAGGCAAAATGACGCCCTGCCGGCGATTTGATCGAGTCCAATTCGGGGAGACACCTTTGCTCAGGTTGCTACACACGGCCGACTGGCAGATCGGCAAATGCTACGGGCAGTTCGACCAGGATGATGCGGCCCTGCTAGCCGAGGCCCGCTTCCGGGCCGTCGAGCGACTGGCCGCCCTGGCGGTCGCGGAAAAGGTCGACCTGGTCCTGGTGGCCGGCGATGTCTTCGACGCCCAAGGTGTGGCCGACAAGACCATCCATCGCCTGTTCCATGCCATGAAGGGCTACGCCGGGCCATGGGTGCTGATCCCGGGCAACCACGACGCCGGCCTGGCCGAATCGGTCTGGACCCGCGCCGCGCGGCTCAAGGCCATTCCCGACAATATCCGCGTCTGCCTGCGCCCCGAACCCCTGCTGCTGGATGCGCTCGGGGTCGCGATCCTGCCCGCGCCGCTGACCCAGCGCCACACCTACACCGACCTGACCGAGTGGTTCGCCGGCGCCGACACCCCCGCCGGCATGGTCCGCATCGGCCTGGCCCACGGCAGCGTCCAGGGCATCCTGGCGGACGACATCGACTCCGCCAACCCCATCGCCGCCGGTCGCGCCGAACAGGCTGGCCTGGACTATCTCGCCCTGGGCGACTGGCACGGCACCAAACAGGTGGATGCGCGCACCTGGTACAGCGGCACGCCCGAGACCGACCGCTTCAAGGCCAACGACTCCGGCCAGGCACTCCTGGTCGAACTGGCCGGACCCGGCGCGCCGCTCGACGTAACTGCCGTCGCGACCGGCCAGTATCAGTGGCGGTCGCCAGTCATGACCCTCCAGGTACCCAGCGATGTGGACGCGGTGCTCCAGTACCTGTCGGCCCTCGGCCCGGCCGACGTGGTGCAGATCGGCCTGGCTGGACAGACCGACCTGGCCGGCTACCGGCGTTTGCAAGAGGCCATCGGCCAGGCACGAGGCCGCGCGCGCAGCCTGCAAGCCGACCTCTCGGCCCTGCGCCTGGAACCCACCGACGCGGATATCGACGCCATCCGGGCCGATGGCTATCTCGGCGAGGTGGTCGAAGAACTCCGGGCCGGTCAAAGCGGCGCCGATGCCGACCTGGCCCGGGACGCCCTGGCCCTGCTCGCCGGCATCCTCGACGACCGGCGCGTAGCCGTCGACGCGGGAGGCACGGCATGAAGCTATCCCGCATCCGCGTCGAGCAGTTCAAGCAATTCCGGCAGCCGTTCGAGATCGCCGACCTGGCGCCGGGTCTCAACCTCTTCACCGGCGCCAACGAGGCCGGCAAGAGCACCCTGGTCGCGGCGATCCGCGCGGCCTTCTTCGAGCGCCATCGTTCCGGCAGCGTCGACGACCTGCGTCCCTGGGGCGATGCCTCCGCCTCGCCGAGCGTCGACTTGGAGTTCACCGTGGGCGCCGAGACCTACCGGCTCAGCAAGCGTTTTCTCGGCAAGAAACGCTGCGAGCTCCGGATCGGCACCCGGCAAATGGACGGCGCCGAGGCCGAGGATCTCCTCGCCGAACTGCTCGGCTTCCAGCACGCCGGCAAGGGCGCCAGCAAGGCCGAACATTGGGGCATCCCCGGACTGCTCTGGATCCAGCAGGGCAGCGCCCAGGACATCCGCGAGGCGGTCGACCACGCCACCGATCACCTGCGCACGGCCTTGAACGCCTCTCTCGGCGAGGTCGCCAGCAGCGGCGGCGACGCGGTCATGGCGACGGTCCAGGGGCTGCGCAACGAATTGCTCACCGCGACCACGAACAAAGCGCGCGGCCCGTATCTGGAAGCCATCGAACAGGTCGCGGCGCTGACCGACAGCGTCCGTGACCTGGATGCCGAGATCGCCGCCTACCGCGACAAGGTCGACCGGCTGGACGGGCTGCGCCGCGACCACGCCGCCGACGAGGCCGAACGACCGTGGACGACCTTCCGCCAACAGGAACAGGCCGCCGCCGCCAAACTGGACGCCATACGCCAGGTCGAAGCCACGCTGCAATCCGACCGCCAACGGGCCGGCCAGGTCGCCGCCCAGGTCCAGCTGCTGCGCGCCCAACTGGACACCTTCGCCGGCCAGGAAGTCGCCGTCGCGACCCGCCAGGCGACCGTCGAGAGTGCCGAACAGACCCGCTCGGCCGCAAGCGCAGGGGTCGAAAAATGGCAGAGCCAGGCCGTGGCGGCGACCCACCGCGACGCCACCGCGCGCGCGACCCTGCGCCTGGCGCGCCAGGTAGCCACCCGGCGCGAACTCGCCCGCCAACTCGACGACCTCGGCCGCAAGCTGGAAAGCCTGGCCGCGACACTGGCCAAGGCCGAGGCGGAGCAAGCCGCCCTGACCCTTCTCCAGGCGCGACTGGCCGCTTCCGAAATCGCCGCCGACGACCTGGACACGCTCCATGAGCAACGCACCCAGCTGCGCGAGCTGCGCATCCGGCGCGACACGGTCGCCACCCGGCTTCACTTCGCCCTGGACGCAGGCGTCCGGATCGAGGTCGGCCAGGACACCGTTTCGGGCAGCGGCGAGCGTCGACTGACCGAAACCACCCGCGTCGTCCTGCCCGGCCTCGGGCAACTCGACATTGCGCCCGGCGGCGCCGACCTGGCGGAACTCGGCCGACAGGAACAGGCGTTGTCCGACCGCCATGCCGCCTTGCTCCAGCGGCTCGGACTCGCAACCCTGGAGGCAGCCGAGGCCCGCCGTCAAGACCACGTCCAGAGGCAGGCGGAGGCCAAGGCCGCCCTGGCCACCTTGAAGGC
>JAAXVP010000425.1 GCA_013335435.1 Thiobacillus sp.
TTCTCGACCGCCACCGAGAGCAACGCCTTCTACCGGCGCAACCTCGCCGCGGGCCAGACGGGCCTGTCGGTCGCCTTCGACCTCGCCACGCATCGCGGCTACGACTCGGATCACCCGCGCGTCGTCGGCGACGTCGGCAAGGCCGGCGTCGCGATCGACTCCGTCGAGGACATGAAGATCCTCTTCAACGAGATTCCCCTCGACAAGGTGTCGGTGTCCATGACCATGAACGGCGCCGTGCTGCCGATCCTGGCCGGCTACATCGTGGCTGCCGAAGAGCAGGGCGTTTCGCAGGACAAGCTGTCCGGGACCATCCAGAACGACATCCTCAAGGAGTTCATGGTCCGCAACACCTACATCTATCCGCCCAAGCCGTCGATGAAGATCATCGCCGACATCTTCAATTACACGTCGTCGCACATGCCGAAGTTCAACTCGATCTCGATCTCGGGTTACCACATCCAGGAAGCCGGCGCCAACCAGGCCATCGAGCTGGCCTTCACGCTGGCCGACGGTGTGGAATACGTGCGCACCGGCATCAAGTCGGGTATGGACGTCGACACCTTCGCCGGCCGCCTGTCCTTCTTCTGGGCGGTGGGCATGAACTTCTACCTCGAGATCGCCAAGATGCGTGCCGCGCGCATGCTGTGGTGGCGCCTCATGAAGCAGTTCGAGCCGAAGAGCCAGAAGTCGATGATGCTGCGCACCCATAGCCAGACTTCCGGCTGGTCGCTGACCGAGCAGGACCCGTACAACAACGTCGTGCGCACCACCATTGAAGCGATGGCGGCCGTGTTTGGCGGCACCCAGTCCCTGCACACCAACGCGCTCGACGAAGCCATCGCGCTGCCCACCGAGTTCTCGGCGCGTATCGCCCGCAACACCCAGATCATCATCCAGGAAGAAACCCACATCACCAACGTGGTGGACCCGTGGGCCGGTTCCTACATGATGGAAAAGCTGACCCAGGACATGGCCGACACGGCCTGGGCCCTGATCGAAGAGATCGAGGCCATGGGTGGCATGACCAAGGCGGTTGAATCCGGCTGGGCCAAGATGAAGGTCGAGGAGTGCGCCGCCGACAAGCAGGCCCGCATCGACTCCGGCAAGGACGTGATCGTCGGCGTCAACAAGTACAAGCTCGACAAGCAGGACCCGATCGACATCCTCGACATCGACAACCACGCCGTGCGTGAAGGTCAGGTCGAGCGTCTGGCCCGCATCCGTGCGCTGCGCGACCAGGCCGCCGTCGATGCCGCCCTGGCGGCTCTCACCGAATGTGCCAAGACCGGCGACGGCAACCTGCTCGACCTGGCCGTCAAGGCCGTCCGTCTGCGTGCCACCGTGGGTGAAATTTCCGACGCACTGGAAGTGGTCTTCGGCCGTTACCGCGCCAACCCGCAGGCCGTTACCGGCATCTACGGTGCCGTGGTAGAGGGCAACGAAGACTGGCAGGCGCTGAAGGCCGACATCGAGGCTTTCGTGGCCGAAGAAGGTCGCCGTCCGCGCATCATGATCGCCAAGCTGGGTCAGGACGGCCACGACCGTGGCTCCAAGGTGGTGGCTTCGGCCTTCGCCGACCTGGGCTTCGACATCGACATCGGCCCGCTCTTCCAGACCCCCGAAGAAGCCGCCCGTCACGCCGTCGAAAACGACGTGCATGCCGTGGGTTGCTCGAGCCTGGCCGCCGGCCACAAGACCCTCGTGCCGGCCATCATCAATGCGCTGAAGGACCAGGGCGCCGACGACATCATCACCTTCGTTGGTGGCGTGATTCCGGCCCAGGACTACGACGCGCTCTACGCTGCCGGCGCCAAGGGCATCTTCGGGCCCGGTACGCCGATCCAGACCTCGGCCCGTGAAGTGCTGAAGCAGATCCGCGCAGCCCGCAAGGCCTGAGCGGACACGTCGAGGACCCGCGCGCCGGCTCCGGTCGGCGCGCACGCCATTCATGAGCCCCATGAACATGCCTGCTGAATTTCCGCAACGGGACGCTGCCGACCAGGCCCTGGTCGATGGCGTGCTCAAGCATCAGCTGCGCCCGCTCGTCCAGCCTCCGGATCTGCGGACTCGTCCCGACGAACGGGTCCAGAGCCCCCGGCTGCTGGCGCGCGGCCGCGGCTGATGCTCGAGTGGGACAGCCCCGTGCTGATCCTGGGAGAGACCGGCTCGGGCAAGGGGGTGCTGGCGCGGTGGATCCACCTCCACGGTCCTCGGCGCGAGGAGGCGTTCGTCAACCTGTGGCCGCGAGGGCTGGTCTCCGGCGGGTTGGACCTGGGCATCGGCGGGGAGGGCGTAGCCGCCGGGGTCGTCCATCAACTCGGCCCAGGGGGACGGCCTGGCGCTCGACCACCGGCTGGCCCGGTGCGTCACGACCGGGTTCCGGCCCCTCAGCCGCTCCCCGCCCTG
>JAAXVP010000147.1 GCA_013335435.1 Thiobacillus sp.
CGAAACTGCCCCGGCCGAGCCGCTGGTCATGGTGGAAACGCGCAACGAGTGATGGCCACCCCGTGACGCGCACGCGTGACGGGTGAAAAAAAGGCGTGACGGGTAAAACCGTCACGCCTTTTTTGTTACGTCCCGGCGTCACGCCTGCGCGTCACGCCATTCCAGTCGCATCTCAGCCGAAGCTCAGCCCCATCGACTCGCGTACGTCGCGCATGGTCTCGCGCGCCAGTTCGCGCGCCTTGTCGCAGCCGTCGGCGATGATGTTCTTCACCGTGTCCGGATCCTCGGTGAGGGCGCGGGCGCGCTCCTGGATCGGCGCCAGTTCCTTCAGCACCCCTTCGATCACCGGTTGCTTGCATTCGATGCAGCCGATGCCGGCGCTGGTGCAACCCGCGCGTACCCAGGCCTTGACCTCGTCGTTGGAATAGACCTGGTGGAATTGCCAGACCGGGCATTTCTCCGGCGTACCCGGATCGGTGCGCCGGACCCGTGCGGGGTCGGTCGGCATGGTGCGGATCTTCTTGGTCACGCTGTCCGGCTCCTCACGCAGGGCGATGGTGTTGCCGTAGGACTTGGACATCTTCTGGCCGTCCAGGCCGGGCATCTTGGAGGCCTCGGTGAGCAGGGCCTGGGGCTCGGTCAGGATCATCTTGCCGCCGCCCTCCAGGTAGCCGTACAGGCGTTCCTTGTCGCCCAGGCTGAGGTTCTGGGTCTCGCCGAGCAAGGCCTTGGCCGACTCCAGGGCCGCCTCGTCGCCGGCCTGCTGGAAACGGGTGCGCAATTCCTGATAGAGCTTGGCCTTCTTGCCGCCCAGCTTCTTCACCGCCGCCAGTGCTTTCTCCTCATAGCCCGGCTCCTTGCCGTACATGTGGTTGAAGCGGCGCGCGATCTCGCGGGCAAACTCGAGGTGCGGCACCTGGTCCTCGCCCACCGGCACCCGGTTGGCGCGGTAGATCAGGATGTCGGCGCTCATCAGCAGGGGATAGCCGAGGAAGCCGTAGGTGGACAGATCCTTCTCGGTCAGCTTCTCCTGCTGGTCCTTGTAGGTCGGCACCCGTTCCAGCCAGCCGAGCGGGGTCATCATGGACATGAGCAGATGCAGCTCGGCGTGTTCGATGACGCGCGACTGGATGAACAAGGTGGCCTTGGACGGATCGACGCCGGCGGCCAGCCAGTCGATCACCATCTGCCAGACGTTGGCCTCGATGTCGCCGGGGCTGTCGTAGTGGGTGGTCAGGGCATGCCAGTCGGCGGCGAAGAACAGGCACTCGTACTCGTGCTGGAGGCTGATCCAGTTCTTGAGCACGCCGTGGTAATGCCCCAGATGCAGGCTTCCGGTGGGGCGCATGCCGGAGAGGACGCGGTCTGCGTACATGGGTTCCTAACGTAGAAGTATCATCAAAATGGAATTGATTTCACTGGCACTCAAGCCGGTTACGGTACGGACGACCGCTATGAAGAAATTGATCAGGGGCGTCGTGAATACGCTAATGAGGCCAGTAAACAGGAGGCCAAGCAGGATAAATATGCCGTAGGGCTCAATCCGAGCCAAGGCCAAGGCAGGCCCTCTCGGTAGCAGTCCAACCGCGATGCGTCCCCCATCCAGTGGTGGCAATGGCAACAGGTTGAGTGCAGCCAAGATGGCATTAATAAAGATGCCAGCACCGCCCATGAGCATGAGGGGCAGACTGAGAGAACTGCCGCCCAACATGTGGCCGGCCTGAATCATCAGCCCCCAGAACAACGCCATCAGCAAGTTGGCGCCTGGTCCAGCTGCAGCCACCCAAATCATGTCGCGTTTAGGATGGCGAAGGGCAGAAAAATTCACCGGAACGGGTTTTGCCCAACCAAACAAAAAGGCCCCACCTCCCGAAAGCTTGCTTAGCAGCAACAAAAGCAAAGGCAGGCCGATCGTGCCGAACGGATCGATGTGCTTGATCGGATTGGCCGTAACCCGGCCCAGCATCCAGGCTGTCTTGTCGCCAAATTTCATTGCAATAAAGCCGTGCGCCGCCTCGTGCAGGGTGATGGCGAAGATCACCGGGATGGCGAAGATGGCGATCTTCTGGATCAGGGTCAGTTCTAGCATGGCCGGATCATACGTCGAAGCCGAGCGCCTTGGGGTCGCCGCAGCCGATGCGCACCAGTTCCGGCGTATCGCCGGTGAGATCGATCACCGTGGTCGGCTCGATCTGGCAATGGCCGGCGTCGATGATCAGGTCGACGCAATATTCCAGGCGGTCGCGGATCTCCTCGGCGTCGCTCATCGGCAGTTCGTCGCCCGGCAGGGACAGGGTCATCGACAGGATGGGTTCGTCCAGTTCAGCCAGCAGGGCTTGGACCACGGCGTTGTCGGGCACGCGCAGGCCGATGGTGCTGCGCTTGGGGTGTTGCAGGCGGCGCGGCACCTCGCGCGTCGCCTCCAGGATGAAGGTGTAGGCGCCCGGCGTGGCGGCCTTGAGGAAGCGGTACTGCTTGTTGTCGACCTTGGCGTACTTGGCGATCTCGGACAGGTCGCGGCAGACCAGGGTGAAGAGGTGCTTGTCGTCGACGCCGCGGGCCATGCGGATGCGCTCCATGCCCTCCTTGTTGCCGATCATGCAGCCGATGGCATAGGAGGAATCGGTCGGATAGGTCATCACGCCGCCTGAGCGCAGCACCCTGACCACTTCCTTCATCAAGCGCGCCTGCGGATTATCGGGGTGGACGTAGAACACCTGGGCCATTACCAAGCCTCCCAAATCGGCCGGCAGTTAGCCGGCAACGGCATCAAGCGGCCCAGCTCGCGGCCGCCCTCGCCCGGGGCATGGAAGTCGGAACCGACCGAGGCGAAGAAACCGAAGCGTTCGGCGTGCCTGGCATAGATCGGCACCTGGTCGGCGGTATGGCTGCCGGTCACCACTTCCAGGCCGATGCCGCCGACTTCCTTGAACTCGGCCATGAGCAGGGACATCTTTTCCTTGCCCATGTCATAGCGGCCGGGATGCGCCAGCACAGCAACGCCGCCGGCCGCGCGTATCCATTGCACCGACTGGGCCAGGCCGGCCCACTGGTGCGGCACGTAGCCGGGCTTGCCGCGCACCAGGAATTTCTTGAACACGGTCTTGACGTCCTTGACGTAGCCCTTGCCGACCAGGAAGCGGGCGAAATGGGTGCGGCTGATCAATTCCTCGTTCGAGGCCAGCAGGCGGGCACCCTCGAAAGCACCGGGGATGCCGGTCGCGGCCAGCGACTCGGCCATGCGCATGGCGCGCTCCCGGCGGCCGGACCGGTTCACGGCCAGGCCGGCGCGCAAGGCGTCGTTGTCGGGATCGATACGCAAGCCGACGATATGCACGGTTCGTCCGGCCCAGGATACCGATATCTCCACCCCGGCAACCAGTTCGATGCCTTGCTCGACCGCGGTGCCGGCCGCCTCGGCGAGACCACGCAATTCGTCGTGGTCGGTCAGGGCGAGCACGCCGACGCCCAGTTGCGCGGCGCGAACGACCAAGTCACGCGGCGACAGGACACCGTCCGAAGCCGACGAATGACTATGGAGATCGAAAATCACTGGGGACGCCATGGGCGAAAGGGGAATTGAACTTGAGAATAAGCATGCAATCATAGCAAAATGCCTGCCGCCCGACTAATAACGACCATAGCGCAAACCCCATGAAGCTGCTGTTCGACCTCTTCCCGGTCATCCTGTTTTTCATCGCCTACCACTTCGGCTCCTCGCATCCCGAGCAAGCCTCCGCCATCCTGTCCGGCCTCGGCATCGCCCTCGGCTCGGCGGTCAAACCCGGCGTCTTTCTCGCCACCGTCGTGGCCATCCTGGCCACGCTGGCCCAGATCGTCTGGACCTGGCTGCGCCACCGCAAGATCGACACCATGCTCTGGGTCTCCTTCGCCCTGATCACCGTATTCGGCGGCGCCACCCTGCTCCTGCAGGACGAGAACTTCATCAAGTGGAAACCGACCGTGCTGTACTGGCTGTTCGCCCTTGCCCTCGGCCTCGGCCCGGTCCTGTTCGAGCGCAACTTCATCCGCATGATGATGGAGAAGCAGATCGCCCTGCCCGACCCGATCTGGGCCCGTCTCAACCTCGGCTGGGCCGGCTTTTTCACGGTCATGGGCGCCGCCAACCTGGTGGTGGCGTTCAACTACTCCACCGATACCTGGGTCGATTTCAAGATGTTCGGCACCCTCGGGCTGATGCTGGTGTTCATCTTCCTGCAGGGCATCTACCTATCCAAGCACATCCAGGAAACGCCATGAGCCTCTACTACGCGATCCTCGGCGAGGACGGCCCCGACAGCCTGGCCAAGCGCCTGGCCGCCCGGCCGGCCCACCTGGAGCGCCTGCAGGCCCTGCGCGACCAGGGTCGCCTGCTCCTGGCCGGCCCGTTCCCCGCCATCGACAGCCCCGACCCGGGTCCGGCCGGCTTTACCGGCAGCCTCATCGTCGCCGCCTTTGCCAGCCTGGCGGACGCCCAGGCCTGGGCCGATGCCGACCCCTATGTCGCCGCCGGCGTCTATGCCCGGGTCCAGGTCCGGCCGTTCAAGAAAGTCCTGCCTTGAGCGAAACCATCGCAGCCATGCGCCAACGGCTCGCCGGCCTTGAGCCGGAGACATTGGAAATCATCGACGACAGCGCTGCCCACGCCGGCCATGCCGGAGCGGCCGGAGGCGGCGGGCACTTTCGCCTGGTTATCGTATCCAACCGCTTCGCAGGAATGAATGCCGTGTCCCGGCACCGCTTGGTCTACCAGCAGTTGGGTGACCTGATGAGCGGCCGGATCCACGCCCTGAGCATCAATGCGCTCGCCCCAGGCGAGCTTTAATCACTCAACCACGGGAAACAGTATGCAAACCACCAAGATCCTTCTGCTTGCCTGCATGGCCCTCGGCGCCCAGCAAGTCCTTGCCGCCGACACCCCGGCCGCCCCCGCCGCCGCGACCAACGCCACTGCCGCCAGCGCCCCGGCGGCCAAGCTGCCGATCGCCATCGTCAACGGCGTCGCCCTGGACCCGATGCAGGCCGACCTGGTGCGTATGGATCTCATGCAGCGCAAGCGTCCCGCCAGCGACGAGAACGTCCGCAACGCCCTGATCGACAACGAACTGATGTCCCAGGAAGCGCTCCGGCTCGGTCTCGACAAGTCGCCGGAAGTGAAGGCCATCCTGGCGCTCCAGCAGAAGGATGTCCTGGCCAAGGCCGTGATCGACGACTACGTCAAGCAGCATCCGGTCGCCGATGAGCGCATCAAGGCCGAATACGAACAGATCAAGGCCAAGACCGACGATATGGAATACCAGCCCGCCCATATCCTGGTCGCGGACGAGAAGTTGGCCAAGCAGATCATCGCCAAGCTGGACGGCAAGAAACCCGCCAAGTTCGAGGATCTGGCCAAGCAATATTCCAAGGACGACACCGGCAAGGAAGGTGGCGACCTGGGCTGGCTGTCGCCCAGCAACGTGGTGCCGGAATTCGCCAAGGCGATGGTGGCCCTGAAGAAGGGCGAGTACACCAAGACCCCGGTGCAGACCCAGTTCGGCTGGCACATCATCAAGATCCAGAACGTGCGCAAGTTCGACTTCCCGGCAATCGACAAGGTCAAGGGCCGCATCGCCAACCAGCTGTTGCAGCAGGACCTGCGCAAGTACCTGGCCGAATTGCGCGCCACCGCCAAGATCGAGATTCCCGGCCAGAAATAAGCCTGGCCGCCCCGTCCGGCCCCGAGTTCAGTCCTTCGGGAAGTTCGGGCGGGGATCGAAGCGGCTGAGCTTGCTCAGCCGCTCGTACAGTTCGCGTTCCTCGTCCGACAACTCGCTCGGCATGACGATCCGGATCACCACGTAGAAATCCCCCTTGCCGTCTGCTTCCGGCATGCCGCGACCGGCCAGCCTGAGCTTCTGGCCGCTCTTCGCCCCGGCCGGGATACGCACCCGGACATTGCCGGCCAAGGTAGGCACCGCGACGCTTGCCCCGTTCACCACTTCCCACGGCGTCACCGGCAGATCCAGCAGGATGTCCCTGCCGTCGAGTTGGAATAGCGGATGTGGCTCGACTTCGATATGCAACAGCAGGTCGCCGCTGTCGCCATGCATGGACGTTCCCCCCTTGCCGCGCACGCGCAAACGCCGACCGGGCAGGACACCGGCCGGTATGCGGACCTTGACCGTCCTCGGCGACTGCCCCGGCGCGGCCAATTGCAGGCTCGTCTCCACCCCGGCATAGGCCTCCTCCAGGCTAAGGCGCACCGTCGCCTCGACATCGCGACCACGCATGCCGGCCGAGAAGCCACGCTGACCGGCCGCCTTGCCCATGCCGAACATCTGCGAGAACAGATCGCCCATGTCCATGCCACCGAAATCGGCCTGGGAAAAACCGCCCCGGCCGCCCGTCGCACCCCAACCCGGCGGCGGCCGGAAATCCTGGCCACTGCGATAGGCGCCCAACTGGTCGTAGGCCGCGCGCTTCTTCTCGTCGCCAAGCACCTCGTAGGCCTCGCTGAGGTCCTTGAAGTGCTCCTCGGCATCCTTTTCCTTGGACACATCGGGATGATACTTGCGGGCCAGACGCCGATAGCTCTTCTTGATTTCGTCCGAACTGGCGCCGCGCGGCACCCCAAGCACCTTGTAATAATCCTTGTATTTCATGACCATCCAGAAATAAGCACATCACTACATACAATGCGCAGTGCAAGTGTAATTTTCAAGCCCAACGCGGCGGTTGTGTTATCATCTTTTATCGGCTTTTTCGATCCTACTAATAAAGATGAGCGAACGGCAAAATCTTCAGGACCTTTTCCTGAACACCCTGCGCAAGGAACACACGACTGTGTCCATTTTTCTGGTCAACGGCATCAAGCTGGTCGGCCGTATCGAGTCCTTCGACCAGTACATGGTCCTTTTGCGCGGACACGACCAGGCCGTACAGGCCATCTTCAAGCACGCCATCTCGACCGTCTCCCCGGCTCGCCAGGTTTCCGTGACCACCCGTCCCGGTTCCCGCGTACACAGCAGCGAAGGCTGAGCCGCGCAGACAGCAATTCACTGTTGACCTGAGGCCGTTCAATCAGTAATATCGCGGCCTCTCAATTCCCCGATAGCTCAGTCGGTAGAGCAACGGACTGTTAATCCGTGTGTCCCTGGTTCGAGCCCAGGTCGGGGAGCCAGATGTAGCAAGGCCCGCAGCGATGCGGGCCTTTTTTCATTGTTCGCGCCGACAGGGGCATCAGGCTGGCGGAGGGGGAACCGTGGCCGGTATTGCGGTATTCGTCGACGACATCGAGCGCTTCTCGACACTGCGCTATCTCATCCAGTTCATGATCGCGGAATGGCGCAGGGCCGGCATGACCGTCCGGATATGCACCGGAACCCGCCGTCCGGCCAAGGCCGACCTGTCCATACTGGACATCGACTCGACGCGGCTTTCACCCGACCAGCTCGCACTGGCCGCATCCCACCCGGCCGTGATCAACCTGGATATCCATTATCGCCTTGGCCCGGACGACTTGGCGAAGCCTACGCGCGCGAACGCTTGGTGGCGGAGCCCCGCCGTTTCCTCCGCCTGAACTATGCCGTCGGCGCTCACGCTGAAACCCGCTACCTGGGCAGCACGGAGATTATCAATGGCACAGACGGTAACCACTTGGGCAACTGGCTGGGCGAACAGGCGCAGCCCCCATCGGACGCTGTCGAATGGGGCCGGGACATCGCCAGGCAAGGCGCAGAAGCCGGTTACCGGGGCTGCCTATGCGTTGACCTGGCGGCGCTGCCGGATGGCCGCGTACTGGCCTATGACCTGAATTTCCGCGCCTGCGGGTCCACAGTTCCTCAACTCCTGTTCAATGCCGTATGAACCGCTCGCGGAGCATCGGCGGCAAAGTTCCGCAGTTGGTCCTGGCAGGGTAACTTTCCGGCCTTGATCGAGGTGGCCCGTCAAGCCATGCGGGCAGGGCACCTGATCCCTCTGGCCAGCTTCGACCCCGACCCGCCTGGCCGCGAGGGCCTGGCCAGGATCAGCGGCCTGCTGATAGGCGCCAGCCGTGATGAAATCGGCACCCGCGAGGCCGAATTGGCCAGCAAGGGCTGGGCCTAGGCCCGAAAGGTTTATTTGGGGGGGGTGGTGCCGACAGTCTGACTTGAACAGACGACCTACCGCTTACAAGGCGGTTGCTCTACCAACTGAGCTATGCCGGCCCGGTTACTTGACTACTCTGAGACTGGGCTTGCCCTTTGGCCGTTCCGGGCTGGAGGCCGGAGGCGGCGTGTCGGTTCCGCCATCGGTCACCGGGGCCAGGGACGTTTTCGGCTCCTGGTCCACAGCCTGGTTGAAGGCCATGCCGTCACCGGTTTCCTTGGCGTAGATGGCGACGACGCTGGCGACCGGAACCTCGATCACCTGGGCGACGCCACCGAACCGGGCCGAGAAACTCAGACAGGCGTTG
>JAAXVP010000426.1 GCA_013335435.1 Thiobacillus sp.
CGCCGACGCCGATGGTCTGGCCGTCCTTGCAGTAGACGATGGCGTTGGACTTGACGTACTTGGCGACGCGCCAGGCGAACAGCAGGTCGGACATTTCCTGGGCGGTCGGGGCACGCTTGGTGACCAGCTTCAGGTCGGCTTCGGTGATCGGCGCGAAGTCGGCGCTCTGCACCAGCAGGCCGCCGCCAACGCGCTTGTAGTCGGCTTGCTTGACGGCGCCCAGCGGCACGATCAGGACGCGGACGTTCTGCTTGGCCTTGAGGAGTTCGAGGGCTTCGTCGGTGTAGGCGGGGGCGATCAGCACTTCGAGGAACTGGGCGCTGACGGCTTCGGCCGCGGCGCGATCAACCGTCGTGTTGAAGGCGATGATGCCGCCGAAGGCCGAGGTCGGGTCGGTGGAGAAGGCCTTCTTGTAGGCGTCCAGCGGGCTGCCGGCAACGGCCACGCCACACGGGTTGGCGTGCTTGACGATGACGCAGGCGACGCCGTCGAAGGCCTTGACGCATTCCCAGGCGGCGTCGGAGTCGGCGATGTTGTTGTACGACAGCTCCTTGCCCTGCACCTGGGTGTAGGCGGCGATGGCGCCGGCCGGGGCGCTGGATTCGCGGTAGAAGGCGGCGGACTGGTGGGGGTTCTCGCCGTAGCGGAGGTCCTGCACCTTGTCGAAGGCCAGCTGGAAGCGCTCCGGGTAGGCCATCTTGCTGCCATCTTCGGCGAGGGCCGTGAGGTGGTTGGAGATGGCCGAGTCGTAGCGGGCGGTGTGGGTGAAGGCCTTGCGGGCCAGGTCGAAGCGGGTCTTGTAGCTCAGCGCGCCGGCGTTGGCCTGCAGTTCGGCAACGATGGCCGCGTAGTCGGCCGGTTCGGTCACGATGCCGACGCCGCCGGCTTCATTGCCGTGGTTCTTGGCCGCGGCGCGGACCATGGTCGGGCCGCCGATGTCGATGTTCTCGATGGCGTCCTCCAGCGTACAGTCGGCCTTGGCGACGGTGGCCTGGAAGGGGTAGAGGTTCACCACCACCAGGTCGATGCGCGGAATGGCGTGCTCTTCGAGCTTGGCCAGGTGCTCGGGCAGGTCGCGACGAGCGAGGATGCCGCCGTGCACCTTGGGGTGCAGGGTCTTGACGCGACCGTCGAGCATTTCCGGGAAGCCGGTGTAGTCGGACACGTCGGTAACCGGCAGGCCGGCTTCGCGCAGGGACTTGGCGGTGCCGCCGGTGGACAGCAGGTTGACGCCGAGGGCGGCCAGTTCACGGGCGAATTCGACGACGCCGGTCTTGTCGGAAACGCTGAGCAGGGCTTGGGTGACTTTCATGGGGTTTCTCTGGAAGGCCGCGGGGCTCCACGGCGCTGAAGGACGGGAAATCGGTTGGGACGGTGAGCCGGGCTCAGAGCAGTGCGTGCTCGGAGAGCTTGCGGCGCAGGGTGTTGCGGTTGATGCCGAGCATCTCCGCGCACAGGGTCTGGTTGCCGCCGGCCTGCTTGAGGACGAATTCGAGCATCGGGCGTTCGACGTTCTTGATCACCATCTCGTAGAGGGCGTTCGGCTTTTCACCGTCGAGGTCACGGAAATAGGTGTCCAGCGCGCGACAGACGGAGTCGGCGATGTCATTGCTGGTACTGCTCATGCTGCAAGCTCCTGGGGGAATTCTTCGGGGTCGGCGTAGACCAGGCGGCTGTCTCTGTCGGCGAGCCGGCCGAAGAATTCGTCAATGGCGGTAATTTGTTCTTCTACGGTGGGCAGCGTGTTCATGACGCGGCGGAATTGTGCCGAGCCGCCCAGTCCCTTGGTATACCAGCTGATGTGCTTGCGCGCGATCTTGACGCCGGTGTCCTCGCCGTAGAAGGCGTAAAGGTCGGCGAGGTGGCTGCGCAAGATGGCGTGGATCTCGGCGAAAGTCGGCGCTGGCAGGACGGCGCCGGTGGCAAGGAAATGCTCGATGAAATCTACAAGAGCCTGAATATGGATGTGGTGTCCATGCTCTACGGGCCTATGCCTACCCAGCCGCTTGGCTGGTTCAAAAAGCCGGTTACCAAGGTGGAAGACCTCGCGTACACCCTCGTCGCCAGCGGTCGATGACCTGACAAAATATGTGCGCGGCGAGAATCCAGATGACTACCGCCACCGCATGGTCGTGAATGTGGTTGCATTCGTTTTTGTGATCGGACTGATCGCTGCCGGCCTTTGGCTGGCCGACACAATGGCCGCGATGCGCAAGAACCTGCTGTCCGTGGACAAGCCCGACAGCACCGCCATCATCCTGAACGCCGTCGAAGGCATCATCGAAAAAAAGGCGCCGGTCAGGGAGAAAGATATCCAGGTATTTTACCTGCAGGCGGTCGAGGAGGAAAAGAACCTCGAGCTCCCTTTTCCATCCACCACCGTGGGCAATACCTTCCTGGCCGAC
>JAAXVP010000427.1 GCA_013335435.1 Thiobacillus sp.
TGCGCATCGAACGCACCGGCCCGGAAGCCGGCGCCACGGCGCAGAGCCTGCGCCTGCAACCGGCCTGGTCGCCGCCCTCCAGGACTGGCTCGGCGCGCACCTCTCCGAGGGCCTCGGCGCCGCCGTCGGCCGCTGGCTGCCCGGCCAGGCCATCGCCGACGACATCGCCGTCGACCCCTACGACGGCCTCACCGGCTACACCGCCGGCAACGGCCTCGCCACCCGGCGCCGGTTCGACCTCGCCGGGCGCCTGACCACCCTCGACATCCAGGCGGTCGGCCGGTTCGACTACGGCTATCGGGCCTGCTCACAGGTCCGGTCTGGAATTCTCCTTTCTACGCCGATAACAATGCCATTCCAAACTATCTGACTGGCAAGACCAAGTTCCACGGCCCTCACGGCATTGAGACCGTCATTTGAACCAACTACGGGAGCCACTGATGCCGACTCCAGATCGCGGCCAAGACGAATACTTCGTGCTCATGTCCCATTCCGCCGACCGGATGTTGCTCGGTGGGGTGCCGATGGGGCCTGGGGGTACGTCGTGGACAATGGGTCAGCGCTTCCCATCTTCACCATCGCAGCCGGTGCCGATCAATGTAGTCGAGGGCTATGAAGAAGAGGGCCTGCCGGAATTCGAGAATGTGCCGCCGGTCATGAGCACGGCTGTTTACAAAGCCTTGCTGAACGCGGGGGTGGACAATATCGACGCCTATGACGCAGTCCTTCGAAGCAAGGACGGCTCCATCGAGCATGCCGGGTTCAAGGCCTACAACTTGATCGGCCTGATCTCGGCCACCGATTTCCGTCAGACCGCGTTCTCGGCCTCAAACCCGTCGCGATCGATCGACGCCGCCATCGACAGTCTCGTGATTGATCCGGCGCGCGCGCGGGGGGTCTTGATGTTCCGGCTGGCGGAGAACACGAGCACGATCCTCGTTCATCGGCGCGTGAAGGAAACGCTCGAGGCCGCCGGCTTCGAGACCATCTACTTCATGGCGCCGCCCGAGTACATGACCTTGTAGGTTCAGTCTCATGCGGGCGCCAATTAGGTTCTAGGACCGGCGATCAACGTGGCAGACTCATCGCTACCGGTATTCGTCCCCCACGTCTGCGGCGTTAACTTCTCAGGGTCTCCCAAAAATTGGATATGGGGGCACCTGGACTGCCTTGAGGATGGACTAAACAAAGTGCGGGAACACTAATTACACAGGGAGAATCACCGAGTATTGAACCGGGTGCAACAAACACCTTCGCTTCCTTGCCATGCGTCAACCATGTTCTTCCGTGAACGACAATGCACGAACCTGGATGTCCTGGATGGCGATCTTCACGACGAGGGCTTAACCGGGTGGGCCGTTATAATGACGACCATTCCATCTCGTTAACGATGCCATGCAAACCCTCACCGTCGACCTCGGCGACCGCAGCTACCCCATCCACATCGGCACCGGCCTGCTCGACCGGGCCGACCTGATCCTGCCGCACCTGAAGCAGAAGCGGGTCGCCATCGTCACCAACACCACGGTCGGGCCACTCTACCTCGACCGCCTGTCGAACACCCTGAAGAATGCCGGCGTCGAGGTCCTGGCCATCGTGCTGCCCGACGGCGAGGCCTACAAGAACTGGGAAACGCTGAACCTGATCTTCGACGCCCTGCTCAGCAACCGGGCCGAGCGCAAGACCACGCTGATCGCCCTGGGTGGCGGCGTCATCGGCGACCTGACCGGCTTCGCCGCCGCGTCCTACCAGCGCGGCGTGCCGTTCATCCAGGTGCCCACCACCCTGCTGGCCCAGGTCGATTCCTCGGTGGGCGGCAAGACCGGCATCAACCACCCCCTGGGCAAGAACATGATCGGCGCCTTCTACCAGCCCCAGCTGGTGCTGGCCGACACCACGACACTCGACACCCTGCCCGAGCGCGAACTGTCGGCCGGCCTGGCCGAGGTGATCAAGTACGGCCTGATCCGCGACCTGCCCTTCCTGGAATGGCTGGAGGCCAACATGGACCGGCTGGTGGCGCGCGATCCCGAGGCGCTCGCCTACGCCATCCTGCGCTCCTGCGAGAACAAGGCCGAGGTGGTCGCCGCCGACGAGCGCGAGGCCGGCCAGCGCGCCCTGCTCAACCTGGGCCATACCTTCGGCCACGCCATCGAGGCCGGCATGGGCTACGGCGTCTGGCTGCACGGCGAGGGCGTCTCCGGCGGCACCATGCTGGCGGCCGATCTGTCCCGGCGCATGGGCAACATCAGCCAGGCCGACGTCGACCGCGTCGAGACCCTGTTCAAGCGTGCCAAGCTGCCCACCGTGGCCCCGGACCTGGGCGCCGAGGCCTACCTGAACTACATGGGCGTGGACAAGAAGGTCGAGGCCGGAAAGATACGCTTCGTGCTGTTCCGCAA
>JAAXVP010000148.1 GCA_013335435.1 Thiobacillus sp.
CCCGCGAGGGGGGAGTGGAGCAAGGCCCCTCTCCCTTGAGGGGAGAGGGGTTGGGGTGAGGGTGCGCGGCCGCCAGGCCGCCAAGCAAAGGAAACCGCCATGCGACTCAGAATCTACCGCTACGACCCCGAGACCGGCGCCAAGCCGCATATGCAGGACTACGAGATCGACTTCGACGCCAAGGGCAAGAAGGTTCTCGATGTCCTGATCGCGATCAAGGAGACCCAGGACGAGAGCCTGGCCTTCCGGCGTTCCTGCCGGGAAGGCGTGTGCGGCTCCGACGGCCTCAATATCAACGGCGTCAACCGCCTGGCCTGCGTCACCGCCCTGGAAGAGCTGAAGCAGCCGATCGAGATCCGGCCCCTGCCGCGCCTGGCCGTGGTGCGCGACCTGATCGTCGACATGAGCCAGTTCTTCCGCCACTACCGG
Source organism: Thiobacillus sp. (assembly GCA_013335435.1). GTDB lineage: Bacteria > Pseudomonadota > Gammaproteobacteria > Burkholderiales > Thiobacillaceae > Parasulfuritortus. Next base: position 430 of record JAAXVP010000148.1, read on the forward strand.
GCGGTCAAGCCCTACCTGGTCAACCTCGACCCGGAGCCGGAATCGGAGCGCCTGCAGACCCCCGAGGAGCGTGCCGAGCTGGACGGCCTGTACGAATGCATCCTGTGCGGCTGCTGCACCACCTCGTGCCCGTCGTTCTGGTGGAACCCGGACAAGTTCCTCGGTCCGGCCGCGCTGTTGCAGTCGTACCGCTTCATCGCCGACAGCCGCGACCAGGCCACCGACGAGCGCCTGGACTACCTGGAAGACCCGTACCGGCTGTTCCGCTGCCACGGCATCATGAACTGCGTCGAGGTCTGCCCGAAGGGGCTCAATCCGACTGAGGCGATCGGCAAGATCAAGGGCCTGCTGGTCAAGCGCGCCCTGTGAGCGCGGAACTCAACCGCCTGCGCTGGCGGTGCCAGCGCGGCATGCTGGAGCTGGACCACATCCTGGGCGGCTTTCTCGATGCCGGTTATGCCGAGGCGCCGAGCGAGGTCAGGGACGCCTTCGCGGCCCTCCTGGCCATGGAGGATGCCGACATCCTCGACTTGATCCTGGGGGCGGTCCCGCCCGCCACAGCGGCCCAGGCCAGTCTGATGGCCCGACTACGGCACCTGGAGTGACCGGGTGAACTGTTCGGCCGACATGGGTTTGCCGTACAGATAGCCCTGCAAGACGTCGCAGTTGTGTACCGCGGCCAGGAAGTACTGCTGTTCCTCGGTTTCCACGCCCTCGGCCACCACGCGCAGGCCCAGGATGTGGGCCAGGCTGATGAAGGCGGCGCAGATGGCGGCGTCGTTTTCGTCGGTCTCGATATCCTGCACGAAGGAGCGGTCGATCTTCAGTTCGTCCAGGGGCAGGCGCTTCAGGTAGGCGAGCGAGGAGTAGCCGGTGCCGAAATCGTCGATCGAGAAATGGATGCCGCGCGCCTTCAGCATGTTCATCCGGAACACCGTCTCCTCGATGTTGTCGAGCAGCAGGCTCTCCGTGATTTCCAGCATCAGCCGGCTCGGCTCGACGCCGGAGGCGTTCAGGTTGGCCAGGACCATGTCGACGAATTCGGGGTGGTGGAACTGGCGTGCGCTGACGTTGAGCGACACGGTCAGATCGGCTGTTTCCGGATGCTCCGACCAGGTCTTCAGCTGTTCGCAGGCCTGGCGCAGCAACTGGCGGCCGATCGAGGCGATGAGACCGGTCTCCTCGGCCAGGCCGATGAACTCGCTGGGCGCGACCAGGCCACGCTCGGGATGCTGCCAGCGCGCCAGGGCCTCGACGCCGACGATGCGGCCGTTCGGGTTGACCTGGGGCTGGTAGTGGAACAGGAATTCGCCGCGCTGGATGGCCCGGCGCAACTCGGCCTCCATGCGGGTGCGCGACTCCACCGTCGCTTGCATGGCGGGGTCGAAGAAGCGCAGGGCGTTGCGGCCCGAGGCCTTGGCCTGGTACATGGCCAGGTCGGCGCGCTTGAGCAGTTCGTCGACGCTCATCGCCTTGTCCTGGAACAGGGCGATGCCGACGCTGGCCGTGGCATGGTGCTCGATGTCGCCCAGATAGTAGGGCCGGCGCAGGGCGTCGCCGATCTTCTCGGCCACCAGTTCGGCGTGGTTCGCGGCATCGCCGGGCGCCTCGTCGAGGCCTTCAAGCATGACCACGAATTCGTCGCCGCCCAGCCGGGCCACGCTGTCGCCCTCGCGCACGCAGCCGAGGAGCCGGCGCGCGACCTCGATCAGGAGCAGGTCGCCGATGTCGTGGCCGTGGCTGTCGTTGAGCAGCTTGAAGTTGTCCAGGTCGATAAACAGCAGGGCACCATGGCGGCGGCTGCGCGCGCTCATGGCCAGGGCCTGGTGCAGGCGGTCGATGAGCAGGCGGCGGTTGGGCAACTGGGTGAGCGAGTCGAAGAAGGCCAGGTTGCGGATGGTCTCCTCGGCCTTCCTGGTCTCGGTGACATCCTGGCCGATGCAGGAGATGCCGATCGGGTTGCCGTGCTCGTCCGGGATGACCATGTTGGCCCAGCGCACCCAGACCCGGCGGCCGTTCCGGGTCATGTTCTCGTTCTCGTTGTGCTGGAAGTCCTCCGGCCGGGCCAGGATGGCCTCGATCAACTGGCCGAGGTCGCGGTCGGAATCCGATTCCCGTTCCGGCACGATGGTGCCGACGACGTGGCGGCCGAGGATGTCCTCGGCCCGGTAGCCGAAGAAACGCTCGGCGTATTCGTTGAAATAGGTCACCGTGCCGTCCAGGGCCAGGCGCAGGACGATGGCGTTGGCATGCTCGACCAGTTCGCGGTATTTCGCCTCGCTTTCCTGCAAGGCCCGTTCGGCTTGGGCACGCTCGCGGTTTTCCAGGCTGAGCCGGCGGTTCAGGCCGCGTAACTTGAGCAGGACGGCGACCGTGGCGGCGAGCAACAGGGCCAGGCCGGCCAGGCTCCAGACCAGCCAGGCGGGCGTCTTGTGCGGGGTGGCGTCGTAGATGAAGCCGGCCAGGTCGAAGTCGGCCGGCAGCTTGCCCTGGCCGGCGTAGACCTCGACCACATGGCGCCAGCGCCCGGCGCTCTGGTAGCCGGGCTCGACGATGTCGGGCCGGGTCAGCTCGGCGATCTGGGCCGCCTCGAAGAGCAGGTGTTCGCGCGACTTGGCCTGGCTGTTGTAGCGCGCCAGGATCAGGTCGGTGATCTCCTCCGGATGCGCCAGCGCGTAGACCAGGCCCTTCAGGGTCGCCTCGCGGAAGGCCTTGGCCACCGCGGGCCGTTGCCGGAGTGCCGACGCGGTCGTGAACAGGGTGTTGCCGAACAGGTCGATGCCGGCCGAACGCGGCGTCAAAATCAGGTATTCGTGTTCGCGGCCGCGGATCCAGTACGGCTCGTTGGACAGGTAGACGACCTTGGCGGCGACCTCGCCGCGGTCGAGCGAGGCCATGGTCCAGTCGGTCTGGTCGACCAGGCGGATGCGCTCGCGCGGGATGCCGGAGGCCAGGAAGTAGGCCTCGATCTCATCCCGGTTGTGGGGGTCGACCGCCACCGGCCGGCCGGCCAGGTCGTGCACGCTCTGGATGCCGTTCCGGCGCAGGGCGAGCAGGGCGGTCGGGGAGTGCTGCATCAGGGCGGCCAGGCTGACTACCGGCCGGCCGCGGTAGTGGTCCACCACCAGGGCCGAGGTGCCGACGCCGAAGTCGGCATGGCCTTCGCTGACCTCCCTGACGGTATCGATGCCCGGGCCGCCTTCCTTGATTTCCACATCGAGGCCGGCCTGGCGGTAGTAGCCCTGCTCCTGGGCGGCATAGAAGGCGGCGAACTCGAACTGGTGCTTCCAGAGCAATTGCACCGAGACCCGCTCCAGGGCGTCGGCCGATACCGCACCCGGCAGGGCCAGCCAGAGCGGGATCAGGACGCGGGCGAGGCGCAGTATCGCGGCGTAAGGTGTCATACGGGATTGGATGGATACCCGGCGGGATTTCGCGCCGGTTCGGAGCAGGACAGTGATTTCAGTGCCGCGATGATACTTGATGCGGCGCAGCCGGTCGCGCGGGCCGAAAATCTGCCCTGGCCGGGCCGGTTTTTCATACAATCGGTCTCAATCGTGTTTCCCGCCGGGTATTCATCATGAGCCAACGTACAGTCACCCTCAAGTTCAGCGACAGCGATCGCACCATCGAACTGCCGATCATGGAAGGCACCTTGGGCCCGGACGTGATCGACACCCGTTCGCTCAGCAGCCAGGGCATCCTGACCTACGATCCGGGCTTCCTGTCGACGGCGAGCTGTTCCTCGAACATCACCTTCATCGACGGCGACGAAGGCCTGCTCTATTACCGGGGCTATCCGATCGAGCAGCTGGCCGAGCATTCGGACTTCATGGAGGTGTCCTACCTGCTCATGCACGGCGAGTTGCCCACCGCCGAGCAGAAGGTGAAATTCGTCGATACCGTGCGCCATCACACCTTGCTGCACGACCTGATGGGCAGCTTTTTCCGCGGCTTCCGGCGCGATGCCCATCCGATGGCGGTGATGGTCGGCACGGTCGGCGCCATGTCGGCGTTCTACCGTGACTCCTCCGATCCCTTCGACGCCAAGCAGCGCGAGGTCGCCGCCTACCGCCTGCTCGCCAAGGTGCCCACCATCGCGGCCTGGAGCTACAAGTACAACCTGGGCGAGCCGTTCATGTACCCGCAGAACCGCTTCGACTATGCCTCGAACTTCCTCTACATGATGTTCGCGACGCCGAGCGAGGATTATCAGCCGAACCCGGTCCTGGCCCGCGCGCTCGACCGCATCTTCGTCCTCCACGCCGACCACGAGCAGAACGCCTCGTCCTCGACCGTGCGGGTGGCCGGTTCCTCGGGCGCCAACCCGTTCGCCTGCGTGGCCGGCGGCATCGCCTCTTTGTGGGGCCCGCTGCACGGCGGCGCCAACGAGGCCACCCTGACCATGCTGGAGCAGATCGGCGACGCCTCCCGGATCGGCGAATACATCCGCCGGGCCAAGGACAAGACCGATTCCTTCCGCCTGATGGGCTTCGGCCACCGGGTCTACAAGAACATGGACCCGCGCGCCGCGATCATGCGCCAGACCTGCCACGACGTGCTCAACGAACTGGGCCTGCACGACGACCCGTTGTTCAAGCTGGCCCTCAAGCTGGAAAAGATCGCCCTCGAGGACGAGTACTTCGTCGACAAGAAGCTCTATCCCAACGTCGACTTCTATTCCGGCATCGTCATGCGCGCCATGGGCATCCCCAACTCCATGTTCACCGCCATCTTCGCCCTGGCCCGTACGGCCGGCTGGGTGGCGCAGTGGATGGAGATGGTGGCCAGCCCCGAGCAGCGCATCGCCCGGCCGCGCCAGCTCTACACCGGCTCGATCCGGCGTGATTTCCTGCCCATGGATCAACGCGGCTGATGGCGTCGACGGCCTATTACTCCGCCAGCGCGGAGTATCTGGCGGCGCTGGCAGAAGAACATCCGGCCCCCGCCGAAGCGCCGCCGGTCCTGAGCGGCGGCAAGGCGGCCATCGCCTCGCCCGACTACCCCCTGCCCAGTTGCGACAGTCGCCAGGTGGCGGTCCTGCAATTGATCAATGCCTGGCGCTTCCACGGCTTCCGGGTGGCCGAACTGGACCCGATCGGCCATCGTGAGCCGGACGTGGTGCCGGAGCTCGGCCTGGCCCACCACGGCCTCGGCGACGCCGACCTGGACCTGGAATTCGATACCGGTTCCCTGGCCGGCCCGGCGCGCGACAGCCTGCGCAATGTCCTGGCCCGCCTGCGCCGCGCCTATGGTGGCACCCTGGGCGCCGAGTACATGCACCTTACCGATACGACCCGCAAGCGCTGGCTGCAACAACGCCTGGAGACCGGGGCGTCCTGGCAGCCGCCGGACGATTTCAGGAAGCGCTGGCTGCTCGGCCAGTTGACCGCCGCCGAAACCCTGGAAAAGGTCATCCACACCCGCTACGTCGGCCAGAAGCGTTTCTCCCTGGAGGGCGGCGAGGCCTTCATCCCGCTCCTCAACCTGCTGCTCGAACTGGCCGCCGGCGCCGGGGTCGAGGAGGTCGGCCTGGGCATGGCGCACCGCGGCCGCCTCAACGTCATGCACAACGTCATCGGGCGCTCGGCCCTGGCCTTCTTCGACCACGAGGAGGGCGCCACGCCCGAGGGCGTCCTGACCGGTGACGTCAAGTACCACCAGGGCTACGCCCGCGACGTCGAGACCCTGGCCGGGCCGATCCGGGTCGCCCTGGCCTTCAACCCCTCCCATCTGGAGATCGTCGGCCCGACCGTGCTCGGCTGGGTGCGCGCCCAGCAGCAGAAGCGCTGCGACATGGACGGCACCAAGGTGCTGCCCATCCTGGTCCACGGCGATGCCGCCATGGCCGGCCAGGGCGTGGTGATGGAGGCGCTCAACATGTCGGCGACACGCGGCTTCACCACCGGCGGCACCCTCCACGTGGCGGTCAACAACCAGATCGGCTTCACCACCTCCGACCCGCGCGACGTCCGTTCCAGCCTGTACTGCACCGACGTCATGAAGATGATCGAGGCGCCGGTGCTGCATGTGAACGGCGACGACCCGGATGCGGTGTTGCGGGCGGTCAGGCTGGCCTTCGACTACCGCATGACCTTCCACCGCGACATCGCCATCGACCTGGTCTGCTATCGCCGCCTCGGCCACAACGAGCAGGACGAACCCATGGTGACCCAGCCGGCCATGTACCGGCGTATCCGCGAGCATCAACCGGTGCGGGCGCTCTACGCCGCCGCCCTGGAACGGGCCGGCGTCCTCGGCGCGGGCGAGGCGGAGGCCATGGTCGAGGCCTTCAAGGCCTCCCTGGACCGGCCCCCTGCGGCCGAGGAGCGGCCCTATACGCCCCATGTCGCCGACTGGCGCCCCTATCGCGGCACCGACTGGCGCCAGCCGGCCGTCACCGCCGTGCCGGCCGAGCGCCTGCGCTGGCTGGGTACCCGCCTGACCGAGATACCCGAGGGCTTCGCCCTGCATCCGCGCGTCATCATGGTGATCGGCAACCGGCGCCAGATGGCCGAAGGCAGCCTGGCGGTGGATTGGGGCATGGCCGAGTCGCTGGCCTATGCCAGCCTGCTCACCGAGGGCCACGGCGTGCGCCTGACCGGCCAGGACTCCGGGCGCGGCACCTTCTTCCACCGCCATGCCGTCCTGCACGACCAGAACCGCCAGCGCTGGGATGCCGGCGTCTACCTGCCGCTGCAGAACCTGGCCCCGGACCAGGCCCACTTCCTGGTCATCGATTCCCTGCTCTCGGAGGAGGCGGTGCTCGCCTTCGAGTACGGCTATGCCAGTTCCTATCCCGAGCAACTGGTGATCTGGGAGGCCCAGTTCGGCGACTTCGCCAACGGCGCCCAGGTGGTGATCGACCAGTTCGTCGCCGCCGCCGAGGCCAAGTGGGGGCGCCTGAACGGCCTCACCCTGTTCCTGCCGCACGGCTACGAGGGCCAGGGCCCGGAACACTCGTCCGGGCGCATCGAACGCTTCCTGCAACTGGCTGCCCAGGACAACTTCCAGGTCTGCCAGCCGTCCACCGCGGCACAGTTCTTCCATCTGCTCCGGCGCCAGGTCGTGCGGCCCTACCGCAAGCCCCTGGTGGTGTTCACGCCCAAGAGCCTGCTACGCCACCCGGATGCCGCTTCGCCGCTGGCCGAGTTGGCCGAGGGCGGTTTCCGCCCGGTCCTGGGCGAGGCGGAGGGCGAGTTTTCCCGGGTCAGCCGCCTGGTGGCATGCAGCGGCCGGGTCTACTACGACCTGGCGGCACGCAAGCGCGAGCGCGGCCTCGACCATGTCGGCCTGATCCGGATCGAACAGCTGTATCCCTTCCCCGACCGGGAACTGGATGCGGAGCTGGACCGCTACCCGAACGCCGAAGAGATCGTCTGGGCCCAGGACGAGCCGCAGAACCAGGGTGCCTGGCGCTACATGGCCTGGCGCCTCGGCCAGGCCGCCGCCCTGCCGGTCCGCTACGCCGGCCGGCCGGACTCCGCTTCCCCCGCGACCGGCTCCGCCAGCCTGCACAAGAGCCAGCTGGAAGCCTTGCTGGAGGCGGCGCTCGGCTGATTTCCCATGGTCAATGCTAGGGCGACTTCCCGGCTGAGCTTCAAGCTGGCCTTCCTGATCGGCCTGCTGGTCCTGGTCACCGGCAGCCTGATCGGCTGGATCGGCTTCCGCGAGTTCGCCCTCCACATGGAGCACACCGAGCGGCGTGCCCTGAGCTATTCGGCGGCCACCGTGGCCAACGATTTCAGTTTCATGGTGGTCAAGTCGCTCAGCCAGGTTGTCCGGACCCTGGCCGGACTGCCCGCCATACGGGGCCTGTACGGTCCCAACCAGGCGGCGGCCGCGGAGGTGATGATGGCCCTGATGCGGGCCAAGCCGGAGTACCGGAGCGTGCGCCTGGTCGGCGCCGAGGCGGGTGGCCGCGAGCGGGTCCGGTTCGACCGCGACGCCGCCACCGGCGAGGTGGTCC
>JAAXVP010000428.1 GCA_013335435.1 Thiobacillus sp.
CTCGAGCGGGCCATGCGCCGCCTCGCCGACCTCTCGCCCGAGCAGCGCACGGTGGTCGAGGGCCTCACCCGCAGCATCGTCAGTAAGCTCCTGCACCCACCCACTCGTCGCCTACGTGACGCCGCGGCCCAGGGTGGTGTAGCCGACGATCTCGTCCGGGGGTACCGGCTTGCAGCATCCGGCCATGTGGCTGAGCAGGTTGCCTTCGCCCTCGATGATCACCCCGGACGGTCCGGTCTTGCCCTTCCTGGTGGCGATGATGGGTTTTTCCGGCGCCGGCACGAACTCGTCGTCGAGGACACGTTCGAGCTGGCCGGAACCGAGGTCGCCGCGGCCGATGGCGGCGAACAGGTCGTCCGGCTGGGCGAACTTCAGGCGCGTGGCGAGCTTGTCGAGATTGACGTTGCTGAGGTTGAGGCGGTGCAACTCGCGCTCGACCTGGGCCCGGCCCTCCTGGATATGGGTGTCGATGTCCTGCTGGCGGAACCACTGCCGCACCTTGCTGCGGGCTCGGTGGGTGCGCAGGTAGCCGAGGTGCGGGTTGAGCCAGTCGCGGCTGGGGCCACCCTGCTTGACGGTGAGTATCTCGACCCGCTGGGCGGTCTTCAGCGCGGTGTCGAGCGGCACCAGGACGCCGTCCAGCTTGGCGCCCCGGCAGCGGTGGCCCAGTTCGGTATGCACCGCGTAGGCGAAGTCGATCGGCGTGGCGCCCTGGGCCAGGGCGACCACCTTGCCCTGCGGGGTGAGCACGAAGACCTCGTCCTGGAACAGTTCGTTCTTGAAGTGCTGGGCCAGTTCGCCGCTGTCGCTGAGTTCCTGCTTCCAGGCCAGGAGCTGCCGGAGCCAGGCGATCTTGTCGGTCTGCTGGTGGCCCTTGCCGCCTTCCTTGTAGCGCCAGTGGGCGGCGACCCCGAGTTCGGCCTCCTGGTGCATGTCGAAGGTGCGGATCTGGACTTCGAGGGCCTTGTTGTCGGGGCCGACCACGGCGGTGTGCAGGCTCTGGTAGCCGTTGCCCTTGGGGCGCGAGATGTAGTCGTCGAACTGGCCAGGGATGGGCTGCCAGAGGGAGTGGACCAGGCCGAGGGCGTGGTAGCAGTCCTTCAGGTCGCGCACCAGGACGCGCACGGCGCGGACGTCGTAGACCTCCTCGAAATCGAGGTGCTTCTTGCGCATCTTGGCCAGGATGCTGGCGATGTGCTTGGGCCGGCCGGTGATCGAGGCGCCGGCGATGCCGGCCTGTTCGAGTTCGTCGCTCAGGGTCTTCAGGACGCGCTCGATGTACCACTCGCGGTCGAGCCGGCGTTCGTCGAGCAGGCGGGCGATATGCTTGTAGGTGTCCGGCTCCAGGTAGCGGCAGGCCATGTCCTCCAGCTCCCACTTGAGCTGCCAGACACCGATCCGGTTGGCCAGGGGAGCATAGAGGTCGCGGGCGTCCTGGGCCACCTTGCGGCGCTGCGAGGCGGCACCGGCGGCCAGTTCGCGCAGGGCCTGGGTGCGTTCGGCCAGCTTGATCAGGACGACCCGGATGTCGTCGGTCATGGCCAGGAGCATCTGGCGCAGGGCCTCGCTCTGGTCGCCGGCCTCGCCCTGGACCTCGGACAGCAGGTGGTCCATCTGGCGCAGGCGGGCGGCACCGGCGGCGAGACCGTAGGCGCGTTCGCCGAGCAGGGGAACCAGCTTGTCGCGGCCGAGTTGCGCGTCCGGCAGGCCGCACACCAGGGCGGCGGCGACCGTGTCGGCGTCGAACTGCATACCGGCCAGGAGGGCGGCGGTGGCCAGGCTGTGCTGGGCCAGCGCGGCGCCGCTGTCGCTGGTCAGGTCGCCGGCATGTCCGGCCAGCCAGTCGGCCGCGCGGGCGAGGAGGGCGATCTGGTCCGGGGTGTATTGCCCGGCCAGGGCGGCCAACCAGCTCTGGCTGTCGTCAGGGCTGGCGGCGAGGGTGTGCGAAACCATTAAAGTGCGGTGAGGGGTGGGTAGAGAGGAGGGAGGAAAAAACAGGCGGCGCCGCCGCTAGGCCCTCCGGACTCCTCATCCCTCACTCCTCACTGATATCACCACCAGAGCCGCCACCATGGCGCGTCCTTCTTGAGGCCGTCGCCGGTCAGCCAGGGGCTGCTGGGGAAGTTCTGCTTCAACATCCGCAGGGTGTCGTCGCGCAGGTCGTTGAGACCCAGCTTGTCGTAGCTCTTGGCCATGATCGCCAGGCCTTCTTCCAGGGCCGGGGCCTGCTGGTAGTGTTCGAGCACGTACTTGCCGCGGTTGACCGCGGCGACATAGGCGCCGCGCTTGAAATAGTAGCGGGCGACGTGGACCTCGTGCGCCGCCAGGGCGTTGACCAGATAGCGCATCCGGGCCAGGGCGTCCGGGGTGTACTTGCTGTCCGGGACCAGCGCGGCC
>JAAXVP010000149.1 GCA_013335435.1 Thiobacillus sp.
CCAGTGCCTTGATAAAACGGGGTTCCCGCCTACACGGGAACGACGAATACGAATGAATCGGCGTGTCCCAAGCCGTCGGCGGGGTCATCGGGGCGGCCGCCGTCATGGGCAGGCCGCGATGGCGACGGTCGGGTCGGCGACCTGGACCTGGCCGGTGGCGCCGGCCTTGAAGGTGGTCAGGGTGGTGCCGTCGGCCGCCACGGTGTGGAGCTGGACCACGGTGTAGAACGGCCGGAACGGCCCGCTGCCGACCCGGTACTCGTGCGGGATGTTCAGGAGCAGGCTGGCGGCGCTGTACGGCGGCGCGGTGCCGCAGTGGCCCGAGTAGGCGCAGTCGCCCCGCACCGCCCGGGTGCCCAGGCCGGGCACCACGGTGTCGGTCATCGACAGCGTGTTGCAGGCGGCGCCGCCGCCGCCCGCGCCGCAGTGGCCGCCGCTGGCCGGGTTGCACGAATACGGGCCGGGGCTGGTGGCGGTGCCGGCGACGTCCATCTCCCGATACTCGACGTTGTGGAAGTTGACGTTGTCCGGCAGCAGGTGGGGCCGGGTCTGGATGCCGGAGTCGGCGCGGTTCTGGGTGTGCTTGACGCCGGTGCCCGGCTCGCGGTCCATGGTCAGGGCGGTGGGGGCCAGGACGGTGAAGGTCAGGCTGGCCGCGTTGGCCCGGATGGTGACGCCGCCCGCCGTGTCCGGGGCGGTGAAGGTGACCGAGATGCCGTTGACGGCCGAGAGCGTGCCGGCCGTGGTCGACCAGGCGGCGCTGCCGGCCGAGTGGGTCAGGTTGACCTGTTCGCCGACCCCGACGGTGGTGCGGGTGCGCGCGCCGGGTGCGGTCTCCACCGTCTGGCTGGCGATGGTGGCGGGCGGTGCCGTGGGCGGCGTGGTGCCGGGCGGCGTGGTTCCGGGCGGCGTGGTGCCGGGCGGCGTGGTGCCGGGTGGCGTGGTACCGGGTGGCGTGGTACCGGGTGGCGTGGTGCCGGGCGGCGTGGTGCCGGGCGGCGTGGTGCCGCCGGCGAACTGGCTGTCCAGGGCGCCCATGGTCAGCGGCCCGACCACGCCGTCGGGATCGAGGCTGTGGCTACGCTGATAGTTCTGCAGGGCGGTCCGGGTCTCGGACATGAAGATGCCGTCGACCCCGTAGGTCGGCAGCGGGAAACCGGCGTCCACCAGGGCCTGCTGGAGCTTGCTCACGGCCGGCCCCTGGCTGCCGGACTGGAGGTAGCGCTCGTCGTCGAAGCAGGCTTCCAGCACCGGGTCGCCGGCGAAGCGGGCGGCGCGCAGGTCGTGGCCGTCGCCCAGGCGGCGGCGCAGGCTGGGTTGACCGCCGGACTGCTGGACGGTATGGGCGAGTTCGTGGGCCAGCAGCTTGCGGCCTTCGCCGGACGTGGGCGCGTATTCGCCGGCGCCGAACACGATATCCTGGCCGACCGTGTAGGCGCGGGCGTTCACCGCCTCGGCGGAACGCTCGGCGGCGTGGCCCTGGTGCAGCCGAACCTGGGAGAAGTCGTGGCCGAAACGCCGTTCCATGTCCCGGCGCACGCCCGGCTCCAGGGGGCGTCCGGGCTGGCCGAGCACCTGGCCGACGCCGGCCGGCGTCGTGCCACCGCTGGCATCCGTGGCTTCCTTGCGCCGGAGCGTCTCGCCGCCCGTCGCCTTCTTGCGTTCCTCCTCGTCGTCCTCCTGCTGGCAGGTGGCGCACTTGCGCTGCAACACGCCCTCCGGCATCGCCAGGGCGCGCTCGGCGGCGGCGTCGGCCTCGCGTTCCTGGACATCGTCGGGCGCGCCGACCTTGAGCTTGGCCTGGACCGGGTAGCCGAGCGCCTCGCTCAGGGCAGCACGGTTGTCGTTCGCGTGCGCCGGTCTGGCGATCACCGGGCGGCGGGAACGGAACTGGCGGCGGAGGGTTTGCATGAATTTCATGGCAGTCTCCCGAAAAGGCCGGTGCGCTTGAGTGGCCAAGGGAAGTCCGATGGTGTCGTCATCCCCGCGCAGGCGGGGATCCAGTGTCCTGATTCGACTGGGTTCCCGCCTGCGCGGGAACGACGGAACCGGATCATCATGTTCGCCATGGTCGCCAATCCCTGCCGGCCATCAGCAGAACGAGGCCGAGTACCAGGAGCAGGTAGCCGGCGGCGCCCAGCCAGGAATAAACGGCGAACTTGGCCAGCAATCCGCCGCCGACGGCCAGCAGGCCGACGAAGGTCATGGCGGTGTTTTGCTTGATCATCGTTCGGTCGCCATGGCGTCAGTTCCCCGGCGCCACCAGGTCGATCAGCACGTTGCCGACCGAGGCCAGAAGGCTCTGCTTCACCGTTCCGGTGAGGTCGGCGTTGTCGGTGTAGCCCTCCAGGACGTTGCCGGTGAAGGTGGCGCGGCTGGCGATCACCGAGCCCATGGGGGCGTTGTCCGCGGGGTCGCGCTGCCAGGTGTTGCCCTGGCCGACAAAGCTGGCCGCCACGACGGCGTTGCGGGGCTCGGAGAGGCTGTTGCCGACCAGGAACAGGCGGGCATAGCCGGCGGCTTGCTTGACCAGGGCGCGGTCGGCGTTGATCGAGCCGGGCTGGAGGTTGGCCTTGATCGCCGCCAGCTGGTTGCCTTCGATGCGCAGGTCTTCACCGCCGGCCTTCACCACCGGGATGGTCAGGGTGGTGCCGACGATGCCATTGTCCGGGCTGCGGTAGTTCTCGTGGCCGTTGCCCAGCAGCAGCCAGCCGTCGATGACGTTGCCGGAGAGGATCCCGCCGGTCTGCGCGGTCTCCAGGCGCAGGGCCCAGTCGGAACTGTAGCTGACCCACTGGGCGACCAGATCCTCGACCGCCGCCTGGGCTTCGCTCACGGTCATGGCGTCGGCGCTCAGGGCCTGGGACAGGGTGGCGCTGCCGGCCTTGGGCGCGCGCACCGCGGCGCGCATGACCGGAATCTTGTCGAGCCTGGTTTTCCAGGCGGCGCGGGTGTCCTTGGGCAGGACCACGATCTGTTCCGCCACCTTGACCAGGGCGTCGTCGTAGGCGGCCTTGTCGCCGAGCAGTTCAGCGCTGCCGAGGGCGAGGATGGCCGCGCTCACCTTGGCGTCGCCGATCACCTCGACGCCGGCCCACTGGTTGCCGCCGGTCGCCAGGGTGGTCTTGACCTGGGCGTACAGGGTGTTGCCCTGCCAGGCCAGGCGGCAGGCCGCCGTGCCCCGGCCGCTGATGCTGACCATGGCCTGGTTGTTGGCGACACCGCTGGTGCGGGCGAAATGGCAGCCGGTGGCACGCGTCTCCTCGGTCCGGATGGCGAGCTGGCCGGCGCCGGTGGTGAAGGTGATGGCGAGGTTCTCAAGGGTCACCGTGTCGGCGTCGATCAGCAGGCGGTTGCCCGAGAAGGCGATGCGCGCCGATTCCGGGCCTTCGCCGCTGATGCGCAGGCCGCGCTTGCCGGCGATGTCGGGCAGGGCGGCGAGCGGGTAGGTGCCGGCCTTGAGGCAGAGCCAGAGATCCTTGGCCGTGCTCGACTGGGCGAACTGCGTGAGTAGGATGCCCAAGTGCTCGGGCGAGGTGACCGTGACGGCGCAGCCGCCGGACTTCTCGCACAGGATCCGGAGGGCGTCCTGGACCGAGACCACCGACGGCGATTGCAGGTCGCTGCACAGCGCCTTGCCGGCGGGGAGGTCGGTCTTCTTGATCGGCAGGTGGCTGGCGTTCAGCTCGCACAGCAGCTTGTCGATCACCGGGCCGAGGGCGCTCGGCACGCTCGGGTTGTTCGTCAGGCCCAAGCCGTTGCCGACGCTGGTGCCGGCAACGCAGGCCGGCACGGTGTAGGGCAGGTGGCCGGCGTCGAGCTGGCAGAGCAGGGTGTCGAGGGCGGCCTTGACCGTGAGCTTGCCGTCGCCGTCCGGGTCGAAGACCGTTTTCAGGTGCTCGCGCACGGTGTTGCCGCCACAGCCGGGCAGGGGGTAGGCGATATCCGAGGCGTCGATGGCGCACAGGATGTCGAGGGCGTCCTGGACGTTCTTCGCCCCCGCGTACAGGCCGGTGCAGTGGTCGCTGAAGCCGACGTCGCGGGCGGTGACGTCGGTCAGTGGCGGGAAGGCCATGCGCCGGCGGAAGGCGTCGTCCTGGGCGACCAGCTTCTTGTTCAGGCCGATGGCGCCCAGGTACAGGTAGTGGTGGCGTACACCCCGGGGCAGTTGGGCGTCGAGCACGGTGTCGCCGCTCTCGTCCTGGGCCTCGCGCACCGGCGCCAGCCAGTAGTCGCCCGGCACGAAGGCGCGGCCCTGGGTGGCCAGGGCCAGTTCCAGGCGTTCCAGGTTGATGCGCAGGATGCCAGTGGCGGAGAAATCCACCCGGCCGGGGGCCTGGCTGGCCACCGGGCCCTTCTGCAGGGCGATGCCCCGGTCCTGGCTGGGGAAGGCGGCGGCGGGGGCCAGGTTGCCGGTGCCCAGGTGGATGCGGAGAGCGCCGTCCCATTGCCGCACCCAGGTCTTGGGCTCGTCGACGCCCACCGGGGTGACGCAGCTGTCCTTGATCAGGCCGCGCAGCTTCTTCGGGTTGGCGGCGAAGTGGTTGCCGAGCAGGCGCTCGGTGGTGTCGTCGAACCATTCCCACAGCCATTCGCCCTGGCCGAAGCCGTCCGGCATGGCCGCCGCGGCGCAGGCCTCGGCGCCGTTGTCGCGCGACCACTTGAGGGTGAGCCAGCCGGTCTTGGCGTCGTAGTCGTGCACTTCGACCCGGAACAGGTAGTTGCCGATGCGCTCGTCGGCCTTGACCTGGCTGGCGCAGGGGTCGCACGTGTCGCCGCCGCTGCTGACCAGGTTGAGCTTCAGGGTCAGGAGGGCGTTGCCCTGAGCCGGGTTGATGGCGGGGTCCAGGGGGTCGAGGGTGTCGGGGCACCACTTCACCTGCACCAGGGTCTGGCTGCGGGTCGCGGTGTCGGCACCGTGCAGGGCGGCGTCCATCAGGGCGGGCGCCTGCAGGGCGGTGACGCTGCGTTCCCAGACGTCGGCGTACAGGCGCAGGGACTGGGCCGGGTAGTCGGCCTGGATCGGGTAGTCGGGCTGCTTGGTGATCTCCACCGGGGCGGCGGCGTCCAGGCGGGCCGGCACGCCATCGACGTAGACGGCGCCGGGCTGGATGCGGATGTCGGGCGGGATGGCCGGGGCGGCCACGTCCACCAGGCGGAGGCCGTCCAGCCGGGGCGCGCCGCTGCCGACGGCGTCGCGCAGGGCGGCCACCAGGGCGGCCTTCTGGATGTCGGTGAGCTCGTTCCAGTCGGCGTCCAGGATCATCCGGCCCTGTTGCAGGTAGACCCCGGAGTAGTGGCGTCCGGGCTGGAAGGCGTCGCGGGAGATTTGGCTTTTCATGAGGGTCACCGTTCAGTGTCTTGTGGCCGGCAGATGTGCCGACAAGCGATGGATCAACCATTTCGTCGCTCCCGCGTAGGCGGGAGCCCAGTTGAATTGCCCTGGATTCCCGCCTGCGCGGGAATGACGGCACCTGTATGTCATTTAGTCTCCTCCGGCGGCGCGCAGGCGAGCGTCCGGTCGGCCACCAGCACCGCCTCCATGCCCACGGGCAGGAATTCCTGCAACTTGTCGAGCACGGCGCGCCGGCGCAGGACGTGGCGGTAGTCGTGGCAGGCGCCCATCTCGCCGCCGTCCTCGGCGCCGGCCTGGATGGCCGGGTCGCAGTCGGGATGCAGGACCGCGCAGCCGGGTTGGCCGAAGTCCCGGTTCCAGAACAGCGGCTGGGCCGTGGTGCAGGTGGCGGCGAAGCAGCGCAGGGCGGAACGCTTGCCCTGGCTGACCCAGGCCGGGTCGTTGACGAGGTCCGGGTCGTCCGGGTCGGGTGCGGGTGGGATGTGGAACACCCGGCTGAAGCGCAAGCAGCCGGCCGCCGGCACGTCGTCGTCCACGGTGTCCTTGCGCAGCTTGGGCAGGAGGATGCAGTCGCTGGCCTCCAGGCGCTCGGCCAGCAGGGTGTCGAGCACCGTGGCGTATTCCAGGCGCACCAGGCCGCGCGCCGCCTCCAGCTTCTTGAACAGGCAGGCGCGCGCCTCGACCACCGGCACGTCGCGCTCGGCCGTGGTGACGCGCAACTGGCGCGCCGCGCAGCCGGCCAGCTGGACGGCGCCCTGGCCGATCTCCACCCGGTTGTCGAACCAGATGTTTTCGAACCGGTACAGGGCCGGCCCGTCACCCTCGGCCAGGCCCAGCTCGACCACGCCGCGTAGGCGCAGGGGCACCGGGGTGAGGGCGCGCAGGGCCACCAGGGGCAGTTCGGTGTCGTTCCACACGGTGCGGCGCAGTTCGAATTCGATGTCGCCGCTTTGGCAGACCAGGCATTCGCCCGCCTGCCAGTCGCTCTGCAGGGCGGCCAGGGCCTCGGCCACGGTGCCGGCCAGGGCGCTCCAGTTCAGGGTCTTGTGGCCGTGGCCGAAGAAGCCCTCCGGCGGCGGCAGGTAGAGCAGCACCCGGCGCGGGTGGTGGAGGCCGCGGCGCCAGTCCGGGGTGCGCAGGTCGACGCTGCGCCGGGACACGTCCTGGAAGCTGTCCGGCTGGCAGGGCACGCCGTGGCGTTCGGCCTGGCGCCAGGTCAGGCGCGCGCCGGCGAAGTCGGTGCTGTGGGCGCCGGAATTGCCGGCGTCGCATTGCACGGCACGGGAGCACCAGCGCAGGTCCACGGTGGCGGCGGGCAGGCCGGGGTGGCGGGCGCGCAGGGCGGGCGTGGCGGGGGTCGGCAGCGCCGCCTCGCCATAGGCCTTCTCCGGCAGCAGGGCGCGGTCCACCCGCGGGGTGATGGCGACCCGCTTCCAGCCTTCCTGGATCTCCACCTCGAACCGGCCCACGGCCTCGGCGATGGCCTCGATGGCGCGCCGGGTGCCCTTGCGCTGGCGCCAGGCCACGGCGTCGGCCAGCTCGGCGCGGCGGCCGGCCTCGTCCGGGGAGACCAGGCGGACGTCGAGCAGCTGGGCGAAATAGGGCAGCAGCCAGGCCTGGCAGTGGGCGCCGTCCGGGTCCAGGTCGGGGAAGCTGTCGTCGCGGCGCTGCTCCACGGTGGCATGGAGGGCGTCGAGCAGCTCGCCATAGACCGCCAGCAGGGCTTTGAGGTGGCCCTTCTCATCCTGATCGCGCCAGTGGGCGGGCAGCCATTCCAGCAGGCGGGTGCCGTAGTCGGGGTTCATAGTCCGTATTCCTTCACGCCGATCGTGGCGCCGTCGAAGGCCAGGCACTGGCCGGCCCCCGGCGTCGCGGTCAGGATGGCGCCGTCGATCTGGGCCAGCCGGGCCGGGGCGACGCCGGCCGGCGGGGCGGCGAGGACGATGCGGCAGTCGCTGTTCTCGACCCCCTGGACCGCGTCCACCACCTGGTAGGCCTCGCCCCGGTAGAGCACCTGGCCGAGCTGGCGCGCCTGCTCGGAGAATGCGGAGGCCAGGGCGGCCAGGACCGCGTCCCGGACCGCCTGGGCGTCGAAGGCGTCGGTGCGCACCCGCAGGGTGATCTCCAGGCGGAAGCCGAGGCGCTGGTAGTCGCTCACCGAGAGGGTCACGCCGGGCTGGGCGCGGGCCGCCAGGTAGGCGCGCAGGTCCTGCTTGAGGGCGTCGGACAGGGTGCCGCCGCCGGCCGCCATCACCACCACCTCGATGCGTTCGCGCTGGCCCAGTCCGGGCGGGCGTCGGAAGGCGCAGGCCTGCCAGACGCTGGCGTGGCCGCGCGCCAGCTTGGCGTAGTCCTCCAGGGACACGGCCCGGTCCAGGGCCAGCAGGGTGGCCGGGGCCTCGACCCGGAGGTCGGCGTTGCCCTCCCGGTTGGCGCCGCCGCTGGCGGCAATGGGCTGGGCCACGGTGTCCACCAGGGCATGGGGCTTGGCCGGCTTGGCGAAGCTGCCGGCCGCCAGGTTGCCGGCGGCGCCGGCGCCCTGGCGGAAGGCCACCCGGACGTTGTTGCCGCCGCTGGGCAGGCGGCGGCCGTGGCGACCGTCGCCGAACTGGATCTCGGCGTGGCCGTCCTGGTCGCCGCGCACCTGGTAGTGGGCGTCGCTGGGGCCGGAGTCCTTCAGGCTGGCCACCTGGGTCCAGGTCTCCCCGGCCACCTTGATCTCGACGGCTGCGCGCACCCCGGCCGTCATGGTGGCGTCGGCGACGTAGGCCAGGTCGGCCACCGCCAGGGTGAAGACCTGGTTGCCCCGGGTGCCGTCGCCGCTGCCCAGGACCCGTTCCGGCCGGGTCTCGCCGTGGCCGGCCGCCACCACGTTGGCATAGAGGTAGAGGTTGCCGGCGGTGGTGCCGGCCGGCAGGTCGTCGGCCAGGTCGAACCAGGCCCCGGCCGGGTCGAGGGCGGCCAGGG
>JAAXVP010000429.1 GCA_013335435.1 Thiobacillus sp.
AGCGAGGTCGCCGCGGGAGAAGGACCCCCGGCCCGGTACACGGTGACTCAAAACGGCGTGAGGGCCGTGGTGAATCTCATGGAAGGGCTGGGGACAGGCGTCTTCCTTGACATGAGAGAAGTGCGCGACCGGCTCCGCGAAGCGTACGCGGGGGGCGACCTGCTTAACCTGTTCTGCTACACGGCCCTCCATTCCGTGCACGCACTGAAAAACGGAATGGACGGCGCGGTAAACATCGACCTGAGCGGTCCCGCCCTGCGCTGGGCAAGGCTCAACTATGAGGAAAACGGCCTTGCGATCGAGGAGAAGAGTTTCGTGCGGGGCGATTCCCTTGAGTGGATCAGGATATTCGGGAAGAAAAAGCGCCGTTTCGGCCTCGTGATCTTCGATCCGCCGACCTTCTCACGGAACAGGAAGAAAAGTTTTTCAATAAAGCGGGACTACGCGTCGTCCCTGCGGCACGTTTCACCAATAGCCGCCGGCGGGCATGTGCTCACGTGCGTCAACACGGAATCGATCTCCCGCGATGAATACCTCTCCTGTCATCCGGCAGGGTGGGAGAATCTTTTCCTGGCCCATGAGCCGTCCGATTTCCCGTATCGCGACCGGCCGTACCTGAACGATCTCTCCAAGAGCAACGACCCAGTCGCGGCCGTTTTCGATCTGCTCCAGTCCGATCGGTCGATTCGCACGCCAAAGTAGAAGAACGCGTTCCAGCGCCGGGGCGGCTTCTTGTGAGCATCCCAATCCCGCTGTCGCGGGCGCGGTGTTCGCGGAGAAACATGGCATGCGGCACCGGGGAGTGCATTGGCCACCGAGTTGCGGTAAAAAGCGAACGGTAGCGCTGAATTGACCGACCCAGCATTGGTGCGAGCGTAAGCGAGCCCGCTTGTGAGCATGGTCCGGGATTCGTCGGTGACAGTGGTGAGCGCAGCGATGCGCATCCCGTTCAAGAGATCGAGTCGAATTCGACGTTTCCCATGGCGCTGCCGTTCGTTGACGATTCTGGAGAAAGCGATGGCGATGCGCAAGCGAGACGACGAGGTGTTTCCGAACGCGGCGGGGATTGACGTTGGCGCATCGGGCCACTGGGTGGCGGTGCCACCACACTTGGCGGAGGAATCGGTTCGTGAATTTGGCGCAATGACGGACGACCTGAACGCGCTGGCCGACTGGCTGCTGGCGTGCGGTGTCGATACCGTCGCGCTGGAGTCGACCGGGGTCTATTGGATTCCAGTATTTGAAGTCCTGGAGCAGCGCGGGCTGAAGGTGTGGCTGGTTGACGCGCGGCAGATGAAGTACGTGCCGGGGCGTAAGAGCGACGTGCAGGATTGTCAGTGGCTGCAAAAACTGATGAGCCTGGGGTTCCTTCGCGCGGCGTGGCGCCCCGACGGCGAGGTCTGCGTGGTGCGCGCGGTGGCCCGCCAACGCGAGGTGCTGCTGGCCGAGCAGGCGAGCTGGGTGCAGCGCATGCAGAAGGCGCTGGTGCAAATGAATATCCAGCTGACCGAGGTGCTCACCGATGTGATGGGCATGACCGGCCAGGCGATCATCCGCGCTATCGTGGCCGGCGAGCGCGATCCCAAGGCGCTGGCTCGCCACCGCAACGGCCGCGTCAAGGCCAGCGCCGAGGAGATTACCAAGGCGCTCACCGGGAACTGGCGCGACGAGCACCTGTTCGTGCTGAGCCAGTCACTGGCAATGTACGACGACATTGCCCGACACCTCGCCGAATGCGACGCAAAGCTGCAAGCGCTGCTGACCGATTTGGGGCAGTCGAAGGTCGATCTGGGCAAAGTACCGCGCGCGGGCAGCAAGCTGCGCCTGCAGTTCGATGCTCGCCAGATACTGGCCAACTGGGCCGGCGTGGACCTCACGCGGATCGACGGGCTGGGCTTGGCGGCAGTGATGAAGATCCTGTCCGAGATTGGCCCCGACCTGAGTCGCTTCGAAACCGTCAAGCACTTTTGTTCGTGGCTGGGGCTATGCCCGGGGACCAAGATCAGCGGTGGCAAAGTCCTGTCGGCGAAAACCAAGCGCTCCGCCAATCGGGTGCGCCAGGCGCTGAAGATGGCCGCGATGAGCCTGTCGCACAGCGACTCGGCGTTGGGCGCGTTCTACCGCCGCCTGTGCAGCCGCATGGACAAGCCGCGGGCCAACACCGCGGTGGCGCACAAGCTAGCCCGCATGGTGTACTTCATGCTCACCCGTGGCGAAGCCTTCGTCGACAAAGGTCAACAGCACTACGAAGAGCAACAGCGCCAGCGCAGTATTGCGGCCCTCAAGCGCCGCGCCGCAGCCCTGGGCTTCGAGATCAATCCGGCCTCGGCCCCCGCATGAAAACAATGGGTTAGATGTTTTTGTTTCTCAAGAGAGCGTGC
>JAAXVP010000430.1 GCA_013335435.1 Thiobacillus sp.
TCCTGCGAAATACCTCCATTCCCGCTGCGGAATTGCATAGACACCAGCCAACATGTCGGCACGCATAGCGACGGTCAAGCGCGATACGCTGGAGACCCGGATTCAGACGCGCGTCAATCTGGACGGTTCGGGCAAAGCCCAGCTTGCGACCGGCCTGCCCTTTCTCGACCACATGCTCGACCAGATCGCCCGCCACGGCCTGATCGATCTGGACATCGAAGCCCAAGGCGACCTCCATATCGACGCCCACCACACGGTCGAGGACATCGGCATCACCCTCGGCCAGGCGGTCCGGCAGGCGCTGGGCGACAAGCACGGCATCCGCCGCTACGGCCACGCCTACGTACCGCTGGACGAAGCCCTGTCAAGAGTCGTGCTCGACTGCTCCGGACGGCCCGGGCTGGAGTATTGCGTCGAATTCCCCCGCGCCCGGATCGGCGAGTTCGATGTGGATCTGTTCCGCGAATTCTTTCAGGGCGTCGTCAACCACGCCCTGATCACCCTGCATATCGACAACCTGCGCGGTCGCAACGCCCATCACATCGCCGAGACCGTGTTCAAGGCCTTCGGTCGCGCCCTGCGCATCGCGGTCGAATTCGACCCGCGCGTGACCGGGGTCCCCTCCACCAAGGGCAGCCTGTAACACCCCATCCCCTACTCTCACGAGTTTCCACGCATGGCCAGCAGCATCGCGATCATCGATTACGGCATGGGTAACCTGCGCTCGGTCGCCAAGGCCCTCGAACACGTCGCCCCCGGCGCGCGGGTGATCGTCACCCAGAACCGCCATGACATCCTGCACGCCGACCGGGTGGTATTTCCGGGCCAGGGTTCGATCCGCGACTGCCTGCATGAGTTGAACCGCTGGAACCTGGTGGACGTGGTCCGGGAGGCCGCGCTCGGCAAGCCGTTCCTGGGCCTGTGCCTGGGACCGCAGGCCCTGCTCGACTTCAGCGAGGAGAACGGCGGCACCGACTGCCTGGGCGTGCTGCCGGGCCGGGTGGTTTGGTTCGGCGAGTTGCGCGATCCCGGCAGCGGCGATCGGCTCAAGGTGCCGCACATGGGCTGGAACCAGGTCCATCAACTGCGCGATCATCCGCTCTGGCGCGGCATCCCCCAGGACAGCCGTTTCTACTTCGTTCATAGTTACTACCTGCAACCCGCGGACACCGCGCTGGTGGCCGGCAGCACGAGTTACGGCTTCGATTTCACCTCGGCGATCGCGCGAGACAATATCTTTGCCGTGCAATTCCATCCGGAAAAGAGCGCCCAGGCGGGACTGCGGCTGCTCGCCAATTTCGCGAACTGGAATCCCTAGTGGTCAGTGGTCAGTCAATCTAATGTAGAACCTCCGCTATGCTGCTCATACCTGCGATTGATTTGAAAGACGGTAAATGCGTGCGGTTGCGCCAGGGGCGGATGGAAGACTCGACGGTCTTCTCGGACGACCCGGTGGCCATGGCCGAGCGCTGGGTGGAAGCCGGCGCCCGCCGGCTGCATCTGGTGGATCTGAACGGCGCTTTCGCCGGCCAGCCGGTCAACGCCCAGGTGATCCGCCGCATCGCCCAGACCTTTCCCGACCTGCCGATTCAGGTGGGCGGCGGCATCCGCGACGAGCAAACCGTGGAGACCTATCTGGATGCCGGCGTCCAGTTCGTCATCATCGGCACCAAGGCCGTGCAGGATCCGCATTTCATCAGCGACCTCTGCCTGGAATATCCCGGCCACATCATCGTCGGGCTGGACGCCAAGGACGGACGGGTCGCGATCAACGGCTGGTCCAAGCTGTCCAAGCACGACGTCGTCGATTTGGCGCAGATCTTCGAACGCTATGGCGTGGAAGCGATTGTCTATACCGACATCAGCCGCGACGGCATGATGCAGGGCGTCAACGTCGAAGCCACGGTCCGGCTGGCCCAGGCCATCACCATTCCTGTCATCGCCTCCGGCGGGGTTAGCACCCTGGACGACGTGCGGGCACTGTGCGCGGTGGAGCAGGAAGGCATCATGGGCGCGATCATCGGCCGGGCGCTGTACGACGGCGCCATCGACCTGGCCGAGGCCCAGCGGCTGGCCGACCCGGCGACGGAGAACGATTAAGATGGGTCTGGCCAAACGCATCATCCCCTGCCTCGACGTGGATCGGGGCCGGGTGGTCAAGGGCGTCAGGTTCGTCGATATTCGCGACGCCGGCGATCCGGTGGAAATCGCCCGCCGCTACGACGAGCAGGGCGCCGACGAGATCACCTTCCTCGACATCACCGCCAGTTCCGACGACCGCGAGACCATGGTGCACGTGGTCGAGCAGGTGGCCAGTCAGGTGTTCATCCCGCTGACCGTCGGCGGCATGATGCAGGGCGTCAACGTCG
>JAAXVP010000431.1 GCA_013335435.1 Thiobacillus sp.
GTCTCGGCCAGGGCGGCGCCCTTGGAACAGAGGCGGCCCAGGTTGGCCGGGTGCTCGGGGTCGCCGCGCACGCTGTAGCCGTCGCCGGCGCGGCTCACCAGGACGCCGCAGCCGACGCCGCAGTACGGGCAGGTGGTGCGTAGGGGCTCGGTGTTCATGGCGCTCAGTGGTTCGGGCAGCCTTCGTCGGGGGTGAGGGAGAGGCTGACCGTGCCGTTCTCCAGGCGCACCGGGAAGCGCGCCGCGCAGCCCCGATCCGGGGCCTGGGCGATGCCGGTGTCGAGGGCGATCTTCCAGTCGTGCAGGGGGCAGGCCACCTTGTGGCCGGAGACGATGCCCTGGGACAGCGGGCCGCCCTTGTGCGGACAGCGGTCGCGCAGGGCGAACACCTGGTCGTCGACGGTGCGGAACAGGGCGATGTCCCCGTCCGCGGTCTTGACCACGCGGGCGCCCTGGCGCGGGATGTCGTCCAGGGTGCCGATTTCGATCCATTGTTGATTCATCTTCGTGTCCTCAGTCTTCGGTTCAAACCCCTCTCCCTTGAGGGGAGGGGGTGTCATGCCGGCACGGTTATGGGGGTGAATTCGCGCGTCAGCGCGCCCTCGGTGCGTTCCTTCCAGGGGTCCACCTGGGCCGGCTCCTGGGAGAGGCGGAAGCGTTCCGCCAGGGCCTGGCGGCTGGCCGCGTCCTCGACCACCTTGGCCTTGACGTGGGCCAGGCCGACCCGCTCCACCCAGGGCGCGGTGCGTTCCAGGTAGTGGGCCTCCTCGCGGTAGAGCTGGGTGAAGGCGGCGCAGTACTCCAGCACCTGCTCCTCGGTCTCCACCTTGGTGAGCAGGTCGGTGACCCGCACCTTGATGCCGCCGTTGCCGCCGATGTGCAGCTCGTAGCCGGAATCGACGCAGACCACGCCGAAGTCCTTGATGGTGGCCTCGGCGCAGTTGCGCGGGCAGCCGGACACCGCCAGCTTGAACTTGTGCGGCATCCAGGAGCCCCAGGTCAGTTCCTCCAGCTTCACCCCCAGGCCGGTCGAATCCTGGGTGCCGAACCGGCACCACTTGGCGCCGACGCAGGTCTTCACCGTGCGCATGGCCTTGCCGTAGGCGTGGCCGGAGACGAAGCCGGCGGTGGCGAGGTCGGCCCACATGGCCGGCAGGTCCTCCTTCTTGACCCCGAACAGGTCGATGCGCTGGCCGCCGGTGACCTTCATCTCGGGCACCCGGAACTTGTCGGCGACGTCGGCGATGGCGCGCAGCTCGGCCGGCGTGCACAGGCCGCCGAACATCCGCGGCACCACCGAGAAGCTGCCGTCCTTCTGGATGTTGCCGTGGGCGCGCTCGTTGATGTAGCGCGACTGGGCGTCGTCCCGGTACTCGCTCGGCCAGGCGCACAGCAGGTAGTAGTTGAGGGCCGGGCGGCACTTGTTGCAGCCGTCCGGGGTCTGCCAGGCCAGGGCGCGCATGGTGTCGGGCAGGGTCTTCAGGCCCTGCTCGGCGATGGCGGCGCGGATCTCGTCGTGGGTGTGCTCGGTGCAGCCGCATAGGGGCTTCTTGGAGGGCGCGGTGGAATAGTCGCCGCCCACGGTGGCGGCCAGCAGGGTCTCCACCAGGCCGGTGCAGGAGCCGCATGAGGCCGAGGCCTTGGTGTGGGCGCGCACCTCGTCCAGGGTGAACAGCTTCTTGTCCCGGATGGTCTTGACGATGTCGCCCTTGCAGACGCCGTTGCAGCCGCAGATCTCGGCCGTGTCGGGCAGCGACATCAGGCGGGCCTTCTCGTCGCCGCCGCCGGCCCCGGAGTCGCCGATGTGGTGGCGGCCGAACAGCAGCTTGTCGCGGAAGTCGGACACGTCGGTGCCGTCGCGCATCAGCTCGAAGTACCAGGCGCCGTCCAGGGTGTCGCCGTACAGGCAGGCGCCGGCCAGCTTGTTGTCCTTGAGCACCAGCTTCTTGTAGGCGCCCCGGCCCGGATCCTGGAAGACGATCTCCTCGGTGCCCTCGCCGCCCATGAAGTCGCCGGCCGAGAACAGGTCGATGCCGGTGACCTTGAGCTTGGTCGAGGTCATGGAGCCCTGGTAGCGGCCGACGCCGTGCTCGGCCAGGTGGTTGGCGCACACCTTGGCCTGCTCGAACAGGGGCGCTACCAGGCCGTAGGCGATGCCGCGGTGGTTGACGCATTCACCCACGGCATAGATGCGCGGGTCGTAGGTCTGCAGGGTGTCGTCGACCACGATGCCGCGGTCGCAGCGCAGGCCGGCCGACTCGGCCAGAGCGGTGTTGGGGCGGATGCCCACGGCCATGACCACCAGGTCGGCGGGAATCTCGCTGCCATCCTTGAACTTTACGGAGTGGATACGTTGTTCCCT
>JAAXVP010000150.1:0-6327 GCA_013335435.1 Thiobacillus sp.
ATCATCGGGGCCATCATGTTCATGGGCTGGGTCATGCCGCCCATCATCGGAGCCATCATGTTCATGGGCTGGGTCATGCCGCCCATCATCGGGTTCATCATGTTCATGGGTTGGGTCATGCCGCCCATCATCGGGGCCATCATGTTCATGGGCTGCATCATGCCACCCATCATCGGACCCATCATGCCCATGGGCGCCATCATGGGTGCCATCATCGGACCCATCATGCCCATCGGCGCCATCATCGGGCCCATCATGGCCATGGGGTTCATCATCTGTTCCATGCCCATGTCGGCATGGGCGCCGGTGGCGGCCAATAAGGCGGCGGCAAGAACGAGTTTGCGTGCGTGCATGGTAAGTCTCCTCGGTGATCGTTTGCTGGATGGCAGCAGGTGAAAGCGGTGCTTCGTTTCGGGTGCCGCGCAGGCAGTCTACAGGCTTCGCGGCCTCGTCCAGCAGGATATTTGTGCCGCCGCAAGGAATCCGGAGCCGGCGTGTGGCCCCGGGTGCGGCCGTCTATCGGCTGTTGAACTTTTCCGCCAGCTTGAGCAGGTTCTCCTGGCGCTTCTTGGCCTGTTCTTCTTCCTGGCGCCGCTCGGCGGCCTTGCGGAAACGTTCCTTCAACTGCTCGGCGGCCTGGGCGCGCTGTTCCTCGGTAACCTCGCCGGCCGGATTGCCATCCAGGTCGTAGCGTTCCTTCGCCTGTGCCAGGGCCTTCAGGTAGCGGGTCGAGCCGGTATGGCTGCGCAAGGCGGTGCGAACCTGGTCCTTGGTCAGTTCCGGCATGCGTTCCTGGAGTGTCTTGTGGATGCCCAGGGCGAGCGGGCGGACGTCGCGGAATACCGCGAAGGTGGTGGCCAGTGTGTCGAGCAGGGCGTTGCGGCCGGGTTTCTTTTCTTGGGCTTCGGTCATCGTCGTCTAAAGCTGGGTGGGGGTTGCCGGCCGGGGCCGGAAGGCAGGGTTCAGTCGCGTGTCTTGTCGGCCAGCATGGCTTTCAGGTCGGCGAACGGGTTGTGGGTGGCCGTCGCCGGTGTATCCCGGCTGTCGCTGCGGCCGGCCGTGTCCTTCAGTTTCGAATGCTCGTGCTCGTGGCAATAGGTACAGAGTAGTTCCCAGTTGCTGCCGTCGGCGGGATTGTCGTGGTGATTGCCGTTCTTGTGGTGGACTTCCAGCAGTTGCAGGTTCGCATGCGTGAAGGTGCGGGCGCAGCGTCCGCACACCCAGGGGAACAGTTTCAGGGCCTGCGCCCGGTAGCCGGCCTCGCGCTGTTCGGCATTGCGGCGGGCCTCGAGGACGGCCTTGTCGAGACGGTCATTGTTCTGTGCCATGGTTTAAGCGGGTGATGGGCGCCGGGGCGTCAGCTTACGGCGAAATCGCCGCGAAGGCACCCCTGCGCGTGTCTCGAAGCCCGGCCGCCCGGCTGCCCGGCGGTTGGCCTCGAAGCCGTCCGGCAAAACCTTGACGTTGTCCCAGCCGAGCAGGCGCAGGCCGAACACGGCCTCGTCCGCTCGGCGCGCCGGGTCGGATCAGGGGTTGCCGGCGCCGGCAGGATCAGGATGGCCCAGGTCGAGCAACGGTACCCGTCTGGTTTCCACAGGTGGTGCCAGGGGACACGGATCAGTTGCGGACGCCAGGTCCTGGGGTCGGCCGGCAGGTAGCCATGCAGCTTGACCGGAACATCGAGGTCGTCCTTTTTCACCAGCCAGACCAGCACGGTTCGGCCGGCCCGGCTGCGCGCCGTCTCCGGCGGCACGATGCCGCCCTTGTCGGTGAGCACGATGCGGGTCTCGGGGAAGAAACGGCGCAGGTTGCCGCCCAGTTCCTCCTCGTCGACGACGATGGTGCCGTCCTCGAAGCCGGCCGCGCGCATGCGTTCGGCCAACTGGCCGTAGGGGATGCCCCAGCGGCACTTGGAGCAGACCGGGTCGAGCACGAACATGTTGGCGGCACGGCCGATGAAGGCGACTACCGTCAGGGTCAGCATGATGGCCAGGAAGGCGCGCAGACGGGCCGGCGAGGGTGCGGACTGGCGCACCTTGTCGGTGAGCCAGACGATGGCGACCATGAACATCGGCAGCAGGGTGTGCACGGCATAGTCGGAATGCTGGAAGACCAGGCCGTCGAACACTACCAGCCAGGCCAGCTCGATGAGCAGGACGTGCAGGATGAACTGGCTCAGGTCCGGCTCCGGTCCGGCATGCGGGCGTACGGGGCTGTGCCGGGCGATGGTCCGCAGCATGCCCGGGAACACCAGGGGCAGGATGAAGATGTAGGGCGACAGGACCATGACCGGGAAGGTCAGGGCGTCGCGCAGGCCGTCCACCAG
This sequence comes from Thiobacillus sp., assembly GCA_013335435.1. Taxonomy (GTDB): domain Bacteria; phylum Pseudomonadota; class Gammaproteobacteria; order Burkholderiales; family Thiobacillaceae; genus Parasulfuritortus. Next base: position 2,327 of record JAAXVP010000150.1, read on the forward strand.
GCCGGCCAGGGTGTACTCGGCGGGAAAGGGCAGGAGGGCGGCGAGGAAGGCCAGGCCCCGGCCCGGCTCGACCAGGAGCCAGGCGGCATAGGGGGCCAGGATCAGGAGCGCGATCGGCAGCGCCGCCAGCATCGGCCTGGCGTATACCCGTACGCGCAGGGCCGGTTGCAGCCGGGCGGCGGCGAACAGGGCGATCAGGAAGATGCCGTAGGCGTGCTCGGTGAGCAGGCCGAGGCCGGCGCACAGGGCGAACAGGGCATAGTCGCGCCGGCGGCCGCGCTCGACCAGGCGGAGCAGGGCCCATAAGCTGGCCACGGCGAGGGCCATGGCGCCGGCACGGTGTGTGAAGCCCTCGTGGAAGCGCCAGAATATCTGGTACACCAGGGCCATCGCGTCGACCGCCAGGAAGGCCCACAGGGCGCTGCCGGTGACCCGGCGGGCGGCCAGGAACAGGAAGCCGGCCATGGCGATGAGTAGGCCGTACTTGAGCAGCAGGAAGGCGTGGATGCCGGTGCCCAGGGGGCGCTGAAGAAGCCAGAGCGCCCAGTCGTAGAGCGGGCCCTTGAGGATGCCGTAACCGGGCGCCAGGGTCTGGATCAGGAGGTTGTCGAAGGGGTCGTCCTCGCCCAGGTTGCCGGACGCCAGCAGGCGGGCGGTGACGTGGACCAGGGCATAGGCGGCGACGATGATCAGGACGCCGGGCAGGCTATGCAGGAAGTTGTTTCGCTTGCCGGTCACGGCAGGAGTGGGGCCAGTCGATTCCAGGGGGTACCGCACGTTGGTTCCTCGTATGACGTCACACATAGCGGGTATCGACTGCCATGCGGGCCGCGATTATATCGCGGTGCCAGGGTGACTCGTGTCACTGCGCCTTCATGGAATAATGGTGGCCCACGATTAACCTGGGCGGGCCCGAGTTCCATGACTACCGAAATCCTGTTCGCGCTCCTCGCCGGCCTGGCGGTCGGCGCCGGCCTGCTGTTCTGGCAGCGCGGCCGCTGGCTGGCCGAGCGGGGCGACCTCAAGGTGCGCATCGCCCAGCTGGAGACCGAGCTGGACAACGAGCGCACCGCCCTGGCGGAAAAGCTCGAACTGCTCGACGAGGCGCGTGCGCAGTCGCTCGACGCCTTCCGTGCCGTCTCGGCCGAGGCCTTGAGCCGCAACAACCAGGCCTTCCTCGACCTGGCGCGCGAAAACCTGGCGAAATTCCAGGAGGGCGCGAAAAGCGACCTGGAGGCGCGCAGCAAGGCGGTGGAGACGCTGGTCAAGCCGCTCGCCGAGACCCTGGCCAAGCTGGAGGGCCAGACCGTCGGCCTGGAACAGGCGCGTGCCGTCGCCTACACCCAGTTGAGCGAACAGGTGCGGCAGTTGCTCGATTCCCAGCATGCCCTGCAGAAGGAGACCCGCACCCTGGGCAACGCCCTGCGCCGGCCCGACGTGCGTGGCCGCTGGGGCGAGATCCAGTTGCGCCGGGTGGTCGAACTGGCCGGCATGCAAGCCCATTGCGACTTCGACGAGCAGGCCGGTACCGATACCGAACACGGCCGCCAGCGTCCGGACATGCTGGTCCGCCTGCCGGCCGGCAAGACCGTGGTGGTCGACGTGAAAACGCCCATCGACGCCTTCATGGATGCCATGGCGGCGGAGGACGAACACAAGCGCGAGGCGGCGCTTGACCGCTTCACCCGCCATGTCAGGGAGCATGTCGTCAGCCTGTCGACCAAGGCCTACTGGGCCCAGTTCGAGCCGTCGCCCGAGTTCGTGGTCATGTTCCTGCCCGGCGAGGCCTATTTCAGCGCCGCCCTGCAGCGCGACCCGACCCTGATCGAGTTCGCCGCCGAACAGCGGGTGATCCTGGCTACGCCGACCACCCTGCTGGCGCTCCTGAAGGCGGTCTACTACGGCTGGCGCCAGGAGGCCCTGGCCGAGAACGCGCGCGAGATATCCGCCCTCGGCAAGGAGTTGCACGACCGCCTGGCCACCCTGGCCGGACACTGGATCGGCGTCGGCAAGAACCTGGGCCAGGCCACCGAGGCCTACAACAAGGCGGTGGCCTCGCTGGAGAGCCGGGTCCTGGTCACGGCGCGCAAGTTCCGCGACCTCAAGGCAGCCGAGTCCGACAAGGAATTGCCGGCGCCGCCGCTGGTCGAGGTCGTGCCGAGGTTGCCGGTCGACGGCGAATAATGGGTTCATTCTGGATGCTGGCGGCGGGCGCCAGCTTCGCGCTCATGAGCGTGTTCGTGAAGCTGGCGGCCGGCCAGTTCTCCAGCCATGAGCTGGTGTTCTGGCGCTCGGTCCTGGGCCTGGTCTTCATCTACGCCTTCCTGCGCCTGACCGGCCACGGCGGCGAGCGCCTGGTCGGCGCCAACCTGGCCCTGCACCTGCGCCGCGGCCTGGTCGGCTTCGTCGCCCTGGCGACCTTTTTCTACGCCGTGGTCAAGCTGCCCATGTCGGTGGCGATCACCCTCAACTACACCTCGCCGCTGTTCCTGGCCCTGATCATGCCCTGGTGGCTGCATGAGCGGCCCCGCCCGGTGCAGTACCTGGCGGTGGCGCTCGGCTTCCTCGGCGTCGCCCTGCTGCTCAGGCCCTGGCACGGCGAGAGCGACCTGGTTACCGGGCTGGTCGGCCTGTTCTCCGGCTTCATGGCCTCGCTCGCCTATGTCCACGTGCGCCAGCTCGGCCAGCTGCATGAACCGGAATGGCGCACGGTGTTCTGGTTCGCCGTGGTCGGCGCGGTCGGCGCCGGCCTGTTCGCCTCGGTCACGGGCTGGCATGCGCCCTCCGTGGACAACGCCTGGCTGCTGGTTTTCATCGGGCTGTTCGCCACTTTCGGACAACTGGCCATGACCCGTGCCTATCGCACCGGCGACACCGTCGTGGTGGCCAGCCTGGCCTACAGCACGGTAGTGTTCGGAAGTCTGCTGGATGGTTTAATCTGGAATGAGAAGTTGCCCGCCGTCGCCTGGCTCGGCATCGCCATCACCGTGGCGGCCGGGGTCTGGGCGGTGACCCTGAACAAGAAGGAGCAAACATGATCGCGATCAAGGACCAGGGCAAGCTGGTCAGCATTTCCGTCATCGGTGAATTCACCGTGGCCGACTACAAGGAATTCGAGCAGCACATCCTCGACCATCTCAAGGCCGGCGGCGTCAATCTGCTGCTCGATCTGCGCGACATGGTGGACTACACCCTCGATGTGATCTGGGAAGAGATCCGTTTCAACCGGGAGCACCGCTACGATTTCCGCAAGATCGCCGTGGTCACCGGCGACGAGTGGATGGTCTGGCTGGCCTGGCTGAACAGCCTGCTGGTCGACGGCGAACTGCGCGTGTTCGACGATCCTGGCCTGGCCCTGGAGTGGCTGGAGCGGGAATAAGTCTTCAGGAAACGCTGATTTATTCGTCGTTCCCGCGCAGGCGGGGATCCAGTGCCTTGTTCAACTGGGTTCCCGCCTGCGCGGGAACGACGAAACCGAATAAATCAGCCTCTCCCTCAGGCTAAGTTCAGCGCCAGCCCGAGCAGGGCGACGAAGACCGCGCCCAGGCCGGCCAGGAAGATGGTCTCGGCACTGTTTTCCAGGCGTTCCGCCTGGCCCGTGGTCCGTATCGAGGCGTAGGAAAGACTGGCGCTGGCAAGGAACAGCAGGCTGGCGAACAGGAGCACCTCGTCGATCCAACTCGCCCAGCCGGTACGCGGCAGCAATTTGACCAGGGGTATGGCGCACATGCAGGCGCCAACCAGGTTGGCCGAGGTGGGCAGGATATGGCTGCTCAGCCCGCCCCGGTCCGTGGCCCTGTCTTGTGTCATCGCCGGTTCAGCCCAGGTTGACCGGTACGAAGATCTTCATGTCGTTGCGCTGGATCAGCAGGGCGATATGGCGGCCGGCCTTGCGCGCCATCAGGCGCAGTTGCTCGACGTCGCGCACCGGCGTGCCGTTCGCCGCCAGGATGACGTCGCCCGGCTGCACGCCGGCCCGCTCGGCGGCACCGCTCACCTCC
>JAAXVP010000150.1:6337-8219 GCA_013335435.1 Thiobacillus sp.
CTTTGTCTTCGAGGCAATAGACGAGCGGTCCGCGCATCACCGCCAGGCGGCCTTCGGTATGCAACTGCACCCGCTCGGACGGGCTGAGTTCGCGTAGCGCCAGGCCGAGCCGGCCCGGCTCGCCGTTGCCGGCATCGGCGACCTCGGTGCGCGCGCTCAGCTCGCCGACCTTCACGGTGAGTTGCCTGCCGGCCCGGTCGCGCCAGATGTCCAGCCTGGCCTCGCTGCCCGGCCGGATCTCGGCGATCAGGGGCGGCAGCTCGCGCGAGGCGGCGATGTGCTTGCCGTTCACCGCCAGGACCACGTCGCCGGCCTGCAGGCCGGCCTGCTCGGCCGGGCTGCCGCGCTCGACCGAGGCGACCAGGGCGCCGTCGGCATTCTTCAGGCCGAACGACTCGGCCAGGTCCTGGTTCATGTCCTGGATGGCGGCGCCGATGCGGCCGCGCACCACCTTGCCGTGTTTGACGATCTGGTCCTCGACCCGCATCGCCAGGTCGATCGGGATGGCGAAGGAGAGGCCCTGGTAGCCGCCCGAGCGGCTGTAGATCTGCGAGTTGATGCCGACCACCTCGCCCTTCATGTTGAACAGCGGGCCGCCCGAGTTGCCCGGATTGACCGCCACGTCGGTCTGGATGAAGGGCACATAGTTCTCGTCCGGCAGGGCGCGCGCCTTGGCCGAGACGATGCCGGCGGTGACGCTGTTGTCGAAGCCGAACGGAGAGCCGATGGCGAGTACCCATTCGCCCACGTTGAGCGTGCCGGGGTCGCCCAGGCGTACCGCCGGCAGGCCCTTGGCGTCGATCTTCAGCACCGCGACGTCGGCCGGCTTGTCGTAGCCGACCACCTTGGCCTTGAACTCGCGCTTGTCGGTCAGCCTGACGGTGACCTCGTCGCTGTCGGCGACGACGTGGGCGTTGGTCAGGATGACGCCATCGCCGCTGACGATGAAGCCGGAGCCCTCGGCCATGCGCGGACCGTCCTGGTGCGGCACCGGGATGCCGAAGCGGCGGAAGAACTCATAGGCGGGATTGTCGGGGTCGAGGCCGACGTCCTGGCCGCGGCCCGAACTGGAGATGGTGATGTTGACCACGCTGGGGCCGTAGGCCTGGGCGATGGCGCTGAAATTGGGCAGTCCGCCCGCGGCCTGGATGATCGGGGCGGGCAGGGCGGGCGGTTCGCCCGGTCCGGCATGGCTGCCGGCCCACCAGTTGTAGGCCGCCACCATGACGGCCAGCAGGCCGGCGATGGGCAGGGCCCGGTTGAGCAACTTCGATTGCATGGTGCCTCCTTCAGCAAGCATCGCCGCGGACGCCGGGGCAGGCCGCCCCGCGTGCGCAATTTCCGAAGCTGGATAGAGTGGCGCCGGCGGGAAAAGTTTTCTTACCGTTTTGTAGGGGTTGCGGCCGGCTCGAAGGCGTGCCGGGTCGCCAGGCGATAGATGCGCAGGAGGTCGTCCTCGCTGACGTCGATGAAGGAATCGATCTCCGACAGGGCGTAGACGAGGTCGCTGTGGGCGATCAGGGTCTTTTCCGGGACGCCGGACGGAAGTGCCCGAGGCACCCGGCGCAGCGGATAGCGCCGATGCGCGAAGGGGGCGTTGAACAGGATGGCGACGCTCAAGAGGATGGCGAGATTGAGCAACAGCGGGGTGACCAGGTAGGCATAGCCCAGGGCGCGCAGCGATTCGCCGCCGACTACGGCGGCCAGGGCGGAGGCGCCCCCGGGCGGATGCAGGCAGCCCAGGTAGTACATGGCCCCGACAGCCAGGGCGACGGCCAGGGCGGCGGCGGTCAGGGGATCGTGGATGAACTGCGCGCAGGTGACCCCGATCAGGGCCGAGACCATGTGGCCGCCCAGGACCGACCACGGCTGGGCGAACTGG
>JAAXVP010000151.1 GCA_013335435.1 Thiobacillus sp.
CTGGCCGGCTCCCGATTTCGACTTGCCCGGCGTCGACGGTCGGCGCTACCGCCTCAAGGATGTCGCCGGCCCGAACGGCCTCCTGGTCATGTTCATCTGCAACCACTGCCCCTACGTCAAGGCGGTCATCCAGCGCATCGTGCGCGATGTCGGCGACCTCAAGAACCTGGGCGTGGGCGCCATCGCCATCATGGCCAACGATCCGACCGATTACCCGGAAGACTCCTTCGACAACATGAAGCGGGTCGCCGCCGAGCTGGATTTCCCCATGCCCTATGTGATCGACACAAGCCAGCAGGTCGCCAAGACCTACGGCGCCGTCTGCACGCCCGATTTCTTCGGTTTCAACGGCAAGCTGGAGCTGCAATACCGCGGCCGCCTCGACGAGTCGCGCAAGGAGGCCGCCCCCGAGGGCGCTCGGCGCGACCTGTTCGAGGCCATGAGGCAGGTCGCCGAAACCGGCCGCGGCCCGGCCGAACAGATTCCCAGCATGGGCTGCTCGATCAAGTGGCGCGGGGAATGAGAACCTGTCACAACCATTCACGGGGGCGCGACGATGGCGATTTTTGATCAGTGCAAGGCGCGGCGCGGCGCCGTTTGGTCGTTCCAAACAAGCAAGCTGCAACGCTGCAATGGGCAAAAATCGCCCCGTCCCTTCGGGTTGCATCCCAAAACGGCGACTGCGGCGTTGTGCCGCTTGCGAATGGAACAACCATTCGCGGCGCGACACGCCTTGCATTCATCCGTTTTGGGGTGCAACGCGCTCCCCGCGAATGGTTGTGACAGGTTCTGAGCCTTGAGCCCGACCCTGGCCGCCGTCATCGAGGCCGTGCGCGCGGTCGGCCGGGACGAGGTCATGCCGCGCTACCTCAAGGTGGCGCATGCCCGCAAGGATGACGGCAGCCTGTTCACGGAGGCCGATCTGGCGGCGCAGAAGGCCCTGATCGAACGCCTGCAGGCCATTGCGCCCTATCCGGTGCTGGGCGAAGAGATGGACGATGCCGCCCACAAACGGCTATGGGACGAAGGCAGCGACGGTCTCTGGTGCGTCGACCCCATCGACGGCACCACCAACTTCGTCAGCGGCATGCCTTTCTTCGCCATGTCGATCGCCTTGATGAAGCAGGGCCGGCCGGTTCTGGGCGTGGTCTACGATCCCCAGGCCGACGAGTGTTTTTATGCCGAGACCGGCGCCGGCGCCTTCGTGGACGGCGACCGGCTGCCGCTCAAGACGGCACCGGAACGGTTCGAGCGCAGCATCGCCGGGGTCGACTTCAAGCGCATCCCGCGCGCCCTGGCCGGCCGCCTGGCGGCCGAGCATCCGTACAGTTCCCAGCGCAACCTGGGCGCCAGCACCCTGGACTGGTGCTACCTGGCCGCCGGCCGCCTGCACGTCTACCTGCACGGGGGCCAGAAGCTCTGGGACTACGCCGCCGGGGTGCTGATCCTGGAGGAGGCGGGCGGCCGGGTCACGTGCCTGGAGGGGGGCGATTTCTGGTCCGGCGAGCCCTGGACCCGGTCGGCGGTGGCGGGCGTCACGCCCGGCCTGCACGAGCAATGGCGGGCCTGGTTGGCCGCCTAGTGCCTAATAATTTCAATGCTTCGCGAGTTCCCCTATCAAATTTACGGGCAATAAACAAGATAATGCCGTTTATAAAAACATTTTAATTTTCTGTTGTGCCGGCCCCGGAAGCCGCGCCGCGCAAGGGAATGCGCCCGGAACGCCGGCCCGGTGCGGCTTCCGGGCCGGTAAACCGTATTGCTCCGGCCACTTCCACTACGACATAATCACAAGCCTTGTGTCCGAATTGGGCCTCCCGGTTTTTTTGTCTCTCGAGGAAATAACAATATGGCTACCCGTACCGACCTTGCTAACGCCATCCGCGCCCTCGCGATGGATGCCGTCGAAAAGGCTAAATCCGGCCACCCCGGCGCCCCCATGGGCATGGCGGAGATCTCCGAAGTGGTGTGGAACCACCACCTGCGCCACAACCCGGCCAACCCGAAGTGGGCCGACCGCGACCGTTTCGTGCTGTCGAACGGCCACGGCTCCATGCTGATCTATTCCCTGCTGCACCTGACCGGCTATGACGTCACCATCGACGACATCAAGCAGTTCCGCCAGCTGCATTCCCGCACCCCGGGCCACCCGGAGTATGGCTACACCGCCGGCGTCGAGACCACCACCGGCCCGCTCGGACAGGGCATCACCAACGGCGTCGGCATGGCGCTGGCCGAGAAGCTCCTGGCTGCCGAGTTCAACAAGCCCGGCCACGACATCGTCAACCACAACACCTATGTGTTCATGGGCGACGGCTGCATGATGGAAGGCATCTCCCACGAGGCCTGCGCCCTGGCCGGCACCTGGAAGCTGAACAAGCTGATCGTGGTCTGGGACGACAACGGCATCTCCATCGACGGCCACACCGACGGCTGGTTTACCGAGGACGTCTGCGGTCGCTTCGAGGCCTATGGCTGGAACGTCGTGCGCAACGTCGACGGCCACAGCTTCGAGGCCCTGGAGGCCGCCGTCCAGGCCGCCAAGGCTTCTTCCGACAAGCCCACCCTGATCCAGGCCAAGACCATCATCGGCAAGGGTTCCCCGAACAAGCAGGGCGGTCACGACTGCCACGGCGCCCCCCTGGGCGACAAGGAAATCGCCATCGTCCGCGAGACCATCGGCTGGCCCCACGCCCCGTTCGAGATCCCGGCCGACGTCTACGAAGGCTGGAGCGCCAAGACCAAGGGCGAGGGCCTGGAAAAGCTGTGGAACAACAAGTTTGCCGAGTACGCCCAGGCCTTCCCGGCCGAGGCCGCCGAGTTCACCCGCCGCATGGCCGGCGACCTGCCGGCCGACTGGTCCGACCGCGTCGCCGCCGCCATGAAGACCACCCTGGAGAAGGCCGAGACCGTGGCCACCCGGAAGGCCTCGCAACTGGCCATCGAGCGCCTGGTCTCCACCCTGCCCGAGCGCGTCGGCGGCTCCGCCGACCTGACCGGTTCCAACCTGACCAACTGGCCCGGCTGCCAGCCGATCCACCGCCACGCGGTCGCCAACTACATCTCCTACGGCGTGCGCGAGTTCGGCATGAGCCACATCATGAACGGCATGGCGCTGCACGGCGGCCTGTTCCCGTTCGGCGGCACCTTCCTGATGTTCTCGGAATACGCCCGCAACGCCCTGCGCATGTCTGCCCTGATGAAGCAGCGCGTGGTCTACGTGTTCACCCACGACTCCATCGGCCTGGGCGAGGACGGCCCGACCCACCAGCCGGTCGAGCAGACCGCCACCCTGCGCCTGATCCCGAACATGAGCGTATGGCGTCCCTGCGACACCACCGAGACCCTGGTCGCCTGGCAAGCCGGCGTCGAGAAGATGAACGGCCCGACCTGTCTGATCCTGTCGCGCCAGAACCTGCCCTTCGTCCAGCGCAGCGAGGCCCAGATCGCCGACATCCGCAAGGGTGGCTACGTGATCTCCGACTGCGAAGGCAAGCCCGACCTGATCCTGATCGCCACCGGTTCCGAAGTCGAACTGGCCATGAAGGCCCAGGAAGCCCTGAAGTCCGACGGCAAGCACACCCGCGTGGTCTCCATGCCCTGCACCAACGAGTTCGACAAGCAGGACCAGGCCTACAAGGACAGCGTGCTGATCCCCACCGTGCACAAGGTCGCCATCGAAGCCGGCGTCACCGACGGCTGGTGGAAGTATGTCGGCCTGCGCGGCGCCGTGATCGGCCTGGACCGCTTCGGCGAGTCCGCTCCGGCCAACCAGCTCTTCCACGAGTTCGGTTTCACGGTCGCGAATGTCATCAAGACGGTCGAAAAACTGAAGTAATCTAATGAACGCCCGGCGGGATCCCATGGTCCCGCCGGTACGGTTTTAACTAGAAGGAGCATATCAATGTCTATCAAAGTCGGTATCAACGGTTTCGGTCGTATCGGTCGCATGGTCTTCCGCGCTGTCGCCAAGGACTTCCCGGAAATCGAAGTCGTCGCCATCAACGACCTGCTCGAGCCTGACTACCTGGCCTACATGCTGAAGTACGACTCCGTGCACGGCCGCTTCAACGGCGACATCAAGGTCGACGGCGGCAACATGGTCGTCAACGGCAAGACCATCCGCCTGACCGCCGAGAAGGATCCCGCCAACCTGAAGTGGAACGAAGTCGGCGCCGACATCGTCATCGACTGCACCGGGTTCTTCCTGACCACCGAGTCCTGCCAGGCCCACATCGCCGCCGGCGCCAAGAAGGTGGTCCAGTCCGCCCCGGCCAAGGACGACACCCCGATGTTCGTGTACGGCGTCAACCACGCCACCTACGCCGGCCAGGCCATCGTCTCCGCCGCCTCCTGCACCACCAACTGCCTGGCCCCCGTGGCCAAGGTGCTGAACGACAACTGGGGCATCAAGCGCGGCCTGATGACCACCGTGCACGCCGCCACGGCGACCCAGAAGACCGTCGACGGCCCGTCCAAGAAGGACTGGCGTGGTGGTCGCGGCATCCTGGAAAACATCATCCCGTCCTCCACCGGAGCCGCCAAGGCCGTCGGCAAGGTCCTGCCCGAGCTGAACAAGAAGCTCACCGGCATGGCCTTCCGCGTCCCGACCTCCGACGTCTCCGTGGTCGACCTGACCGTCGAGCTGAACAAGGAAGCCGCCTACGCCGACATCTGCGCCGCCATGAAGGCCGCCTCCGAAGGCGCCATGAAGGGTACCCTGGGCTACACCGACGAGAAGGTGGTCTCCACCGACTTCGTGGGTAACGCCGCCCCCTCCACGTTCGACGCCGAGGCCGGCATCGCCCTGGACGGCACCTTCGTCAAGGTCGTCGCCTGGTACGACAACGAGTACGGCTACACCTGCAACATGCTCCGTCTGGTCGAGCACGTCGCCAAGTAATCGCTGTGCACCCATCCGGCCGGGGGCAACCCCGGCCGGTTGCGTGAGCCGTAAGGCCTGGGCCCACCCATCCCTTACCGCTTACTAATCCAAGGAGAACCAAAAAATGGCCAAATTCCTCCGCATGACCGACCTCGACCTGAAGGGCAAGCGCGTCTTCATCCGTGCCGACCTGAACGTGCCCGTCAAGGAAGGCAAGGTCACCTCCGACGCCCGCATCACCGCCTCCATGCCCACCATCGAGCATGCCCTGAAGGCCGGCGCCAAGGTCATGGTCACCTCCCACCTGGGCCGCCCGACCGAGGGCGAGTGGACCCCCGAGGTCTCCCTGGCCCCGGTCGCCGAGGTCATGTCCGCCAAGCTGGGCAAGCCCGTGCGCCTGATCAAGGACTGGGTCGACGGCGGTTTCGACGTCGCCGAGGGCGAGGTCGTCCTGCTGGAAAACTGCCGCGTCAACAAGGGCGAGAAGAAGAACGTCGAAGAGACCGCGAAGAAGTACGCCGCCCTGTGCGACGTCTTCGTCATGGACGCCTTCGGCACCGCCCACCGCGCCGAGGCCTCGACCTACGGCATCGCCCAGTTCGCCCCCACCGCCTGCGCCGGCATGCTGGTTTCCGAGGAACTGGAAGCCCTCGACAAGGCCCTGGCCAACCCGGCCCGGCCGATGGTCGCCATCGTCGGCGGTTCCAAGGTCTCGACCAAGCTGACCGTCCTGGAAGCCCTGTCCGAGAAGTGCGAACAGCTGGTGGTCGGCGGCGGCATCGCCAACACCTTCCTGGCCGCCACCGGCAAGAACGTCGGCAAGTCGCTCTGCGAAGCCGACCTGATCCCGACCGCCCAGGCCCTGATCACCAAGATGACCGCCCGCGGCGCCACCATCCCCATCGCCGTCGACGTGGTGTGCGGCAAGCAGTTCGACGCCAACGAGCCGGCCGTGACCAAGGACGCCGGCGCCGTGGCCGACGACGACATGATCTTCGACATCGGTCCCAAGTCTGCCCAGGAACTGGTCGACATCATCATGAAGGCCGGCACCGTGGTCTGGAACGGCCCGGTCGGCGTGTTCGAGTTCGACCAGTTCGGCGCCGGCACCAAGGCCATCGCCATGGCCATCGCCGAGACCAAGGCCTTCACCCTGGCTGGCGGCGGCGACACCATCGCCGCCATCCAGAAGTACGACATCTACGACAAGGTGTCCTACATCTCCACCGCCGGCGGCGCCTTCCTGGAGTACCTGGAAGGCAAGGTTCTGCCCGCCGTGGACATCCTGGAGAAGCGCGCCGCGGGCTGAGCCCGCGGAGTGAGGGGGGAGGAGTGAGGGGCAACCCCGCTTTTCCTCCTCACCCCTAACTCCTCACCCCTCACAGGAAACCTATGCTACGTAGAACCAAAATCGTCGCCACCCTGGGCCCGGCCTGTTCCGACCCCAAGGTTCTGGACAAAATGATCGAGGCGGGCGTCGATGTGGTCCGCCTCAACTTCTCCCACGGCACGCCGGAGGAGCATATCCAGCGCGCCGAACTGGTTCGCTCCCTGGCCAAGACCCGCGGCCGCGCGGTCGGCGTCCTGGTCGACCTGCAAGGCCCGAAGATCCGCATCGGCAAGTTCAAGGACGGCAAGATCACCTTGGCCCCGGGCGATACCTTCCTGCTCGACATCGAGTGCGAACTGGGCGACCAGACCCGGGTCGGCCTCGACTACAAGGACCTGGTCTACGACGTGTCGCGCGGCGCCACCCTGCTGCTCGACGACGGCCGCATCGAGATGTGGGTCGAGGACGTCCAGGGCGGCATCATCACCTGCAAGGTCGTCCAGGGCGGTGTCCTGTCCAACAACAAGGGCATCAACCGCAAGGGCGGCGGCCTGTCCGCCTCCGCGCTGACCGACAAGGATATCGAGGACATCAAGACCGCCGCGCTGCTCAAGGCGGACTACCTGGCGGTGTCCTTCCCGCGCTCCGCCGCCGACGTGCAGCAGGCTCGCGAGATCCTCCAGGCGCACGGCGGCAAGGCCTGGATCGTGTCCAAGATCGAGCGTGCCGAGGCCATCGAGGCCCTCGAGTCCATCCTGAACGCCTCCGACGCCATCATGGTGGCGCGCGGCGACCTCGGCGTGGAAGTCGGCGATGCCGCCGTGCCGGCCCTGCAGAAGCGCATGATCCGGATGGCGCGCGAGAAGAACAAGGTGGCGATCACCGCGACCCAGATGATGGAGTCGATGATCTCCAGCCCGATCCCGACCCGCGCCGAAGTGTCCGACGTCGCCAACGCGGTGCTCGACGGCACCGACGCGGTGATGCTGTCGGCCGAGACCGCCGCCGGCCAGTACCCGGTCGAGGCCATCGCGGCCATGAACCGGGTCTGCCTGGAGGCCGAGAAGGAAATCGAGCCGCCGCCGTTCGGGGTCAAGCATGCCGACATCCTGCGGGTCGACGAGGCCATCGCCAAGTCGGCCGCCTTCACCGCCCTGCACCTGAACGTCAAGGCCATCGCGGCGATGACCGAGTCGGGCTCCACCGCGCTATGGATCTCCCGGATCAGCACCCACGTGCCGATCTATGCCCTCAGCCCGGTGGTCGAGACCCGGCGCAAGGTGACCCTGTACCGGGGCGTCTACCCGGTCAACTTCAAGCCCTCCAGCCACGACCGCGACCAGCTCCTGGCCGAGGCGGAGGACGAACTCAGGCGGCGCGGCGCGGTGCGCAACGGCGACCTGATCCTGCTCACCATCGGGGAACCTATTGGTCGCTCGGGTGGCACTAACACCATGAAGATCGTTCGCGTCGGCGAACGGAAGAAATTCTAAAAACGGTGACGAAGTGACGAGTGACAAAGTGACAAAACCATCGCCAAGCACGGGTTTGCACTTGTTTTTCGTCACTCTGTCACTTTGTCACTCTGTCACTGAGTTTAAGGAGTAAAAGATGGCACTGATTTCCCTGCGTCAACTGCTCGATCACGCCGCTGAGCACGGCTATGGCCTGCCGGCCTTCAACGTCAACAACATGGAACAGGTCCAGGCCATCATGATGGCTGCGGCCGCCACCGACAGCCCGGTCATCCTGCAAGGTTCCGCCGGCGCCCGCTCCTATGCCGGCGAGCCCTTCCTGCGCCACCTGATCCTGGCCGCCCTGGAACAGTACCCGCAGATCCCGGTGTGCATGCACCAGGACCACGGCGCCTCCCCCGACGTCTGCTTCCGCTCCATCCAGTCCGGCTTCAGCTCGGTGATGATGGACGGCTCCCTGATGGCCGACGGCAAGACCCCGTCCAGCTACGAATACAACGTCAACA
>JAAXVP010000152.1 GCA_013335435.1 Thiobacillus sp.
CGGCCGCCGTCGCGGCGGCCTGGGCGGCCGTCCGACCGGCCGGATCGACGTGCGGCCGCACCGACAAGGCGCCGAGGCGGGCGGCATCGATGGGATAAGCCTTGGCCTCTTCCTCCGGCTGCGCCAGCCTGGCCATTTCCTCGGCCGAGACGGCCTTGCTGCGCGCCTCCATGGCCTTGACCATCATGTCGGCGAAGCCGAAGCCCTTGCCGGACGTCATCTTCTGGGCCCATTGCTGGTCCATCATGTCGCGGTACAGCTTCATGCTCTGGCTCTCGCCCAGGACATCGCCCTCGGGCGCGAAGCTGGAATCGCGCATGTTCTTCAGCATCATCCCGACCACCATGGCCTCGAACTGCTTCGCCGCCGCGCGCAGGGTCTCGGCGTCGTTGGCCCGGGCCCCGGCGCGCAGGGCCTGGGCGCTCTGGACGTCGAGGGCGAGGCGGTCGGAGAGTTGCGCGCTGGCGATCATGACGGCCTCAGATGATCTCGAGATCGGCCTTGAGGGCGCCCGAGGCCTTCATGGCCTGGAGGATGGAAAGCAGGTCCTGGGGCGTCGCGCCGACGGCATTGAGCGCCTTGACCACATCGCCCAGGGTGGCGGCGGCCGGCATCACGATCAGGTCGCCCTTGTCGCTCTTGACCTGGACGTCGGCGGCCTGGGTGACCACGGTCTGGCCGCCGGACAGGGCGTTGGGCTGGCTGACCTGGGGCTCGCTGGTGATGGTGACCGACAGGTTGCCGTGGGCGATGGCGCACTTGTCCAGGGTGACCAGCTGGTTCATGACGATGGAGCCGGTGCGGGCGTTCAGGATCACCTTCGGGGTCGGCTGGGCCGGGTTGAGGTTGACGTTCTCCAGCTGGGACATGAAGGCGACCCGCTGGCCAGGATCCTGGGGCGCGCGCACCTGGATCTGGCGACCGTCGAGCGGAGTCGCGGTGCCGCGCCCGAAGGCCCGGTTGATCGCGTCGGTGGCCCGGCTGGCGGTGGTGAAGTCGGTTTCCTTGAGTTCCAGGTTGATGAACTCGCCCTGGCCGAGCCGGGTGCCGACCGCGCGCTCGACCGTGGCACCGGCCGGGATGCGGCCGGCCGAGAGGTGGTTGACGACCTGGCTGGAACCGCCCGCCGAGGCGCCGGCGCCGCCGACCAGGACGTTGCCCTGGGCAACCGCGTAGACCTGGCCGTCGGCGCCCTTGAGGGTCGACATGAGCAGGGTGCCGCCGCGCAGGCTCTTGGCGTTGTCGAGCGCGGAGACGGTGACGTCGATGGTCTGGCCCGGCTTGGCGAAGGCCGGCAGATTGGCGGTGAGCATCACCGCGGAGACGTTCTTGAGCGACACCGAGTCGGTCGGCGGCAGGTTGACGCCCATCTGGCCGAGCATGGAGATGATGCTCTGCTGGGCGAACTTGCTGGTCGCCCCGGTACCGTCGAGGCCGACCACCAGGCCGTAGCCGATCAGCTGGTTGTCGCGCACGCCGGCCACGTTGGCGATGTCCTTGATGCGGTCGGCCCAGGCGGAGGAGACCAACAGGAGTCCGGCCAGGGCGGCGGCGGCAAGGTTCGGGAGGCGGCGGGTCATGTCGGCATCCTCAGAAAGGCAGCACGGTCAGGAAGAAGCGGGCCAGCATGCTGACCAGCTGCGCCGAGTCGATCGACTGGGAGTTCTTCGATTCGATCTTGGCGTCGGCGACCTGGGTCGAGTTCACCGTGCCCTCGCGGCTGATGTCGCGCGGGTTCACGACGCCGGCCAGGCGCACGTATTCGGTGTCGTTGTTGACCGCGACCTGCTTCTCGCCCGAGACGAGCAGGTTGCCGTTGGCCAGGACGTCGACCACGGTCACCGTGATGGCGCCGGTCACGCTGTTGGTGTTGGTCTCGTCGTCCTTGAAGTTCTGGTTCGAGGAGGACTCCGGCGCCCAGGTGGTGGCGCCGATGATCGGCGGCTTCTTGCCCAGCACGGTCGGCACCGGCACGTTCAGGTCGGCCTTGGCGGAACGATCCTCCTTGGTTTCCGACTTGCGCTTGGCCTCGGTCTTCTCGACCAGCTTGACGGTCAGGGTGTCGCCGATGTTGCGCGCCCGCCTGTCTTCGAACAGGGCCAGGCCACGATTGGCCTGGAAGATGGCACCGTTGTTCTCGGCCACCGGGGCGACCGGCTGCGGCCGCGCGGTCAGGGGCTGCTGGATATTGGTCGAGGGGGCGCTCGCGCAGGCCGCCAGGACGGCGGGGGCGAGAATCGGCAGCAACCTGGTCAGGGGCTTGCTCATGGCTGGATATCCTATCCGTGTGGCTTCTGGGCAGTTACATGCAACCCCCGTGCCAATCGAAAAACACAAGCGAATTCAGTGTATTGCGTCATCAACACGGCTCATTCGCCGAGCCCGCGGCAATTCTTGCCGGGCCCTGCGGCAAGCCGCTTCCGGCTATCAGATTTGGGTCAGGCGCTGGAGCATCTGGTCGGAGGTGGTGATGGCGCGCGAGTTCAGTTCGTAGGCACGCTGGGCCACGATCATGTTGACCAGTTCCTCGGCCACGTTGACGTTGGAATTCTCGACGAAGCTCTGGTTGAGCACGCCGACGCCGTTCTCGCCCGGATTGTTGACCTGGGGCGCGCCCGAGGCGGCGGTCTCGGCGAACAGGTTCTCGCCCAGGCTCTGCAGGCCGGTCGCGTTGGTGAAAGTGGCCAACTGCATCTGGCCGAGCACCGTGGGCGTGGCATTGTTGGGCTGGGTCACCGAGACGGTGCCGTCGCGGGCGATGGTGACTTGCAGGGCATCCTGGGGCAGGACCATGTTGGGCTGGACCTGGTAGCCGCTGGCGGTGACCAGGTTGCCGTTGGCATCGACCTGGAAAGAGCCGTCGCGGGTGTACGTGGTGCTGCCGTCCGGCATCAGGATCTGGAAGAAGCCGCGGCCGTTGATCGCCACGTCGAGGGCGTTGCCGGTCTGTTGCAGGGTGCCCTGGGTGTGGATCCGCTCGGTGGCCACGGTGCGGGCACCGACGCCGAGCTGGAAGCCGCTCGGCAACTGGGTCTGCTGCGAGGACTGGGCACCCGGCTGGCGGATGGTCTGGTAGAGCAGATCCTCGAACACCGCGCGCGCCTTCTTGAAACCGGTGGTGCTGACGTTGGCCAGGTTGTTGGAGATCACGTCGAGCTGGGTCTGCTGGACGTCCAGGCCGGTACGGGCGATATACAGCGAGCGCATCATGGCGGTGTTCCCTTTCGCTTTCTAGCTTCAGGCTCGGGCGAGGACCTTGTCCCCGGCCTTGTGGTTGTCCTCGGCGGTGCGCAGCACCCGCATCTGGGTCTCGAACTGGCGCGCCAGGCTGATCATGTTGACCAGGGCCTCGGCCGGATTGACGTTGCTGGTCTCCAGCGCGCCCACAGCCAGTCGGGTGTTGGCGTCGGCGTCGGCCGGCTGGCCGCTCTTGAGCCGGAACAGGCCGTCAGCGCCGCGTTCCAGGTCGGCGTCGGCCGGGTTGACCAGCTTGATCCGGCCGGCGATCTCGACCGCATTGCGATTGGCGCCGTTGGGCACCGACGAGACCGTGCCGTCCGGGGCGATCAGGACTTCCTGGTCGGGCGCGATGGCGATCGGGCCGCCATCGCCGATGACGTTGAGTCCGGTGCCGGTCTGCAGGATGCCGTTGATCGAGGTCTCCAGGTCGCCCATGCGGGTGTAGGCCTCCTGGCCGGCGGCGTCCTGGACCGCGATCCAGCCGCCGCCGCGCACGGCGACGTCGAGGGAGCGGCCGGTGTGCTGGATGGCGCCGTTGCTGAAGTCGGTCTGCGGCGTGGTATCGAGGACGAAGGCCCGCGTCTTGGCGCCCTCGCCGACCACCGGCAGGGCGCGCATGACGTTGAGCTCGGCCTTGAAGCCAGTGGTCGAGACGTTGGCCAGGTTGTGCGAGAGCGCCGCCTGCTGGCGGGTGATCTCGCGCGCCCCGGTCATGGCGACGTAGACGACTCGGTCCATATTTTGTAGCCCTCAGCTTTCTGCTATCGGCTAGCGGCGCTTAGCGCAGGTTGACCAGGGTCTGCAGGATCTGGTCCTGGGCCCGGATGGTCTGGGCGTTGGCCTGGTAGAGGCGCTGGGCGACGATCAGGTTGACCAGTTCGGCGGTGAGGTCGACGTTGGCATCCTCGGTGGCGCCGGACTGGACCACCCCGGCGATACCCTTGCCCGGGGTGTTCAGGACCTCGGTGCCGGTCTCGCTGTTGGAGGCCCACTGGTTGTTGCCGAGCGAGACCAGGGCGTTGGGGTTGCGGAAGTTGGCCAGGACCAGCTGCTGCAACGGGCGGGTCAGGCCGTTGGTGTAGCGGCCGAAGATGACGCCATTGTTGTCGATGCTGACACCGACCACACGACCGCGGGCGTAACCGTCCTGGGAGACCGAGATGAGGCCGGAGTCGCCGGCAAACTGGGTAACGCCGGTGAGGTCGAAGTCGAGGGCGAGATCGGCCGCGGGCGGCACGGATGCGCTGATCCCGGAGATCGCGGCCCCCGACGAGAGCTGCCCCATGTCGTCGAACGACAGGGTGTGGCTGCCGTCGGCGTTGCCGAGGTCGATCTGGTTGCCGGTGCCATCCAGATAACCGAACACCTGCCAGTCGCTCGTGGTCGTGCTGGCATCGTCCTTGACGTAGTACAGCTGCAGGGTATGGGCAGTGCCCAGGCTGTCATAGACCGTCGTGCTGGTCGTGAAATTATAGGTGGCGGCGATCGTCGGATCGAAGGCGGTCACATCCAGGGCGTCCGCGTTGGCGTCGAGGCTCAGGACCATGCCGATCTGCGAAGTCGCCTGCGGCTCCAGGTCGTTGAGGTCGATCTGGATGTTGCCCAGGTCGGCGGCCCCGATGACACCGCCGTTGGTATCCAGGGTCAGGGTGGTGTAGCCGGTGACGTTGGAACCGGTATTGGTCACCAGGTAGCCGTCCTTGTCGAGGTGGAACTGGCCGTTGCGGGTATAGGTGATGGCGCCGTCGTCGCTGAGCCGGAAGAAGCCGTCGCCGTTCACCGCCACGTCGAGCGGGTTGCCGGTCGTGGTGATGTTGCCCTGGGTGAACGACTGCGACACGTTGACCACCTGGGTGCCGATGCCGACCTGGACGCCGCCGGTGCCATACAGCGAATTGGCATAGACGTCGGCGAATTCGGTACGGGCCTGCTTGAAGCCCACGGTCGAGACGTTGGCGATGTTGTTGCCGATGACGTCGAGGTTCTTGGCGGCGCCATTCAGACCACTCAAACCTTGCTGGAAGCTCATTGCATCCCCTCCTTAGAAAATCTGCGTAACTTTGTCGAGCGTGCGCTGCCCGATGCCGCTCAAATCCAGACTGACGGTGCCGTTCTCGATCCGCACGCTGCCGACCGTAGTCAGCGCCAGCGGCGTCGTCGTGACCAGTTCGCCATCGGACTTGGCACTGACGGTGAAGCGGTAGCTGCCGTCCGCCATGACATTTCCGGCGGTGTCCAGGCCATCCCAGGCGAAGCCCAGCTGGCCGGCCTTCTGGGCGCCCAGCTCCAGGGTATCGACGACCTTGCCGGAGCTGTCGAGCACGGTCACCGTCACCTCGTCGGCGGCGGCGGCCAGGTTGGCGGCTCCCAGCGCCTGGCCGCTGGACAGGGTCATGAGATTGCCCTCGGTGAGCACCTGGTGGCCGATCAAACCGGTTGCCTGCATGGTCTGGGCGCTCTGGTAGCTGGATAGCAAGCCTTCCATGCTGGTATTGAGCTTGTTGATACCCTCCACCGTGGACATCTGGGCCAACTGCATGGTCATGTCGGCGTTGTCCATGGGGTTCATCGGATCCTGGTTCTTCAACTGGGTCACCAGGAGCTTGAGGAAGCGGTCGCCGATCTCCTGGACCGAACTGGTGGCCGTACTCTTGGTGGTGTTGAGCGATGCGATCAGGCTCGAGTAATCGGTCTGCGTGGCGGCTGTCATGGTGGGCTCCTAAATCAGGCTTGCAGGATGGCCAGGGTGCGGGACATGAGGTCCTTGGCCGTGGCCATCACTTCCGCGTTGGTCTGGTAGGACCGGGAGGCGGAGATCATGTTGACCATCTCCTCCACCGGGTCGACGTTGGGGTAGGCGACATAGCCTTTGTCGTCCGCCAGGGGATGCTTGGGGTCGTAGACCAGGCGGCCCGGACGGGTGTCCTCGACCACCTCGGTCATGCGCACGCCCTGGGCCCAGGGCGCGGCGCCGGCCATCGGCACCGCCTGGAAGACCACCTGCTTGGCCTTGTAGCCCTCGCCGGTGGAGGCGTGCGCGGATTCGGCGTTGGCCAGGTTGCTGGCCACCGCGTTCAGGCGCATCGACTGCGCGGTGAGCGCGGAGGCGGCGATGTGGAAGACGTTGTTCATCGACATTATTTGCTATCCGAGAGGGCCAGCTTCATCTTCTCGACCTGGCCGCGCATGCGTTCGAGCAGGAACTGGTATTGCATGGCGTTGTCGGCGAAATGGCCGCGCTCGACGTCCGGGTCGACGGTATTGCCGTCCAGGCTCGGTTGCACGGCGGAGCGGTACATCACCCCGGCCAGGGCGGCCGAGCCGCCGCCGCCGGCGTCCATATGGCCGGCCGAGGTCCGGGTCATGGCCAGGCTGCCGCCCGTGCCGGCCATCGCCGAGCGCATGGCGGAGGCGAAATCGAGGTCGCGCGCCTTGTAGTTGGGGGTGTCGGAGTTGGCCAGGTTGGCCGCCAAAATCTCCTGCCGCTTGGCCCGTAGGGACATGGCGGATTGGATGAAGGCGAATTCCTGGTCGATTTTGCTCGGCATGGCGGGCTCCTGTACGCAAGGAGTCCTAGCAACCGTCATGCCAGGCCAATATCAACGCCTAACCCATTGATTAATGGCCAGTCTTATAAACAGCCAGGAAATCCGGGCGAGGAAGCGGCAAAGCCATTGGCAATTATTGCCGCCCGCATTAATTGCTCAGCCGCGCTCCACCCGGTTACGGCCGGCCGCCTTGGCCCGGTACATGGCGGCATCGGCGCGGCGCAACAGGTCTGCTTGCGCCTCGCCCGGCGCCAGCTGGGCGACGCCGGCGCTGAAGGTGATGAGCACCTTGCGGTTGTCGTGCAGGAAGAACTGCTTGGTCAGCTCCCGTTGCAGGCGCAGCATGACCTGCTCCGCTTCCTCCAGGTCGCTGTTCGGCAACAGGAGCAGGAATTCCTCGCCGCCGTAGCGGGCCAGCGAATCGGTCGGCCGCAGCAGCTGCCGGACCACGGCGGCCAGATGCACCAGGGCCTGGTCGCCGGCCTGATGGCCGAGCGAGTCGTTCAGGCGCTTGAAGTGGTCGATGTCGAGCAGGCCGACCGCGAACGGCGCCGCCATCCGCTCGGCACGGGCCAGCTCGCGCTTGAAGGCTTCTTCCATGCCGCGCCGGTTGAGCGCGCCGGTAAGCTGGTCCTCGCGCACCAGCAGGGATACCTCTTCCAGTTCCTTCTCCAGGACATGGATGCGCGTCTCGGCCGCCTCGACATGGCTCCTGGCCTCGACCAGCTCACGATGGCCGCGGCCCATTTCCGCCTCCAGCTGGGTCATGTCGGTGGACAGGCCGTCGATGACCTCGCCAAGCTCCGAGATGTCCTCGGCCTCGGCAATGCGGGCGGCATAGCCCTTGATGCGGGCGTTGTAGTGGCCGGTGCTGTCGGACATCTCGCCGACCCGGTCGATGAAGCTGGAGATCAGGCGCTTGAGCTTTTCCTTGGCCTCGTTGAGGCTGCCCTTGAGTTGCTTCTGTTTCTGCACCAGGTCCTTCAGGCTTTCCTCGGCCTGGAAGATGGCATGCGGATTGAGGCCGTCGGACAGGGCCGACTGCAGGGTCGCCATCTGGCCCGCCAGCCAGGCATCCTCGGACACCAGTTCGCCGATATTGGCGAACAGCAGTGCCAGCACCCGTCTGAGGCCGGCCAGGAACTCGCGGTCGTCCTCGGCCCGGACCAGAATCTCGCGCCAGAGTTTCGCCAGGCCTTCGACGTCGTCTTCCGCCACGACATGGTCGCGCTCGGCGATCCGCCGCGCCAGGGTGGCGCTCCGGCCGGCCAGGTCGGGCCAGAGGTCGCGGCAGCCGGTACCGAGTTCGTCCAGGTATTGCCCGAGCAGGCGGCCGACCGCCGTGGCGGTCTCCGCCGTGCCGGCCGGCGCTTCGGCCGGACGTGCCGCCGGGGTGGCGGGCTT
>JAAXVP010000432.1 GCA_013335435.1 Thiobacillus sp.
TCCGGCGGAACCCGGGCGGCGGGGGAAGGCTCGCCGAATTCGATTTCCGGCTCCTCGACGCCGAGGCGTTGACCTACCTCGAAAGGTCGCGCGCGCTGTTGCCGACGCCCATCGAGCGCCTGGCCAGGATGAACCCTCCGGCGATAGAGATCTTCGCGAATCACGGCATCGACCTCGCCAGGGAACCGTTGGAGATCGGCCTCTGCGCCCAGCACAACAACGGCGGTTTCCGCGGCAACATCTGGTGGGAATCCAACATCCGGCACCTCTTTCCCGTGGGCGAGGTGAACGGCACTCACGGCGTGCGCCGCCCTGGAGGGTCGGCCCTCAATTCCGGCCAGGTAGGAAGCATGCGGGCCGCCTTTTTCATCTCCAGCGCGTCCTTCTCGACGGCCTTGAGGCGTAGTGTCAGTTCCGGCTCGTTTTCGGACAGGCGCGGGCTGTCGAGCCCCCGGGCGATTTCGGTGCTTTCACCTTTCAGCGCCTTCACTTCCCTTTCCAGCTCGCTGTTGCGGGCCTCCAGTCTTTCCAGGCGGGCAGCCAGCTTCTCCAGCAGGGCGGCTTCAGTCGGGCCGGCGAGGGCGGGCAGGGTCAGTCCTGCCGCGACGAGCGCAGCGCTCAGTTGAACGAAGCGCATGATCAGTAGCCGCCCTTCTTGCCGATGCCGACATAGGTGAATTCGTACTCAACCTCGATGGGCTTGAACCATGGGCGAACACCGGTGGCGCGGTCGGTGTGGCGGCCGAAGTGGGCTTGCGGATTGGCTGACGGCGGCAGCACGGTGTATTTCACCTTGTACTTGCCGGGTCCGGCCAGCTTGATGTTGTCGCCGTAGTGTGGGCCGTCGTTGGCGACCATCGGCATGAAGTCGCCGGCGATCTTGTAGTCGCCACCGATCTTCGAGACCTCGAACTTGACGAGCAGGTAGGGAATCCAGGCGCCTTCCTCGAAGCCGTTCGGGTTGTTGGCCAGGGCGTGGATGTCGGCTTCGATGTGGATGTCGGAATCCACGGCCTTGCGCATGTGGCCTTCCGGCTCCATTTCGACCGGTTGCAGGTAAACCGCGGCGATTTCCATTCCGGCGCGCTGCTGCGGAACGCCGATGGGGTACTCGAGGGCGTGGGCTGCGCCGGAGAGGAGGGCGGAAAGACTTAGTGCAGCAATGAGGGTACGGTTGGGCGACATGACATGGATTCCTGAGGGCTCGGGCAGCTGGGTCTGAACGATTGTTGGCATACTCTGTTGTCGGAAAGCACAGTGCTTTCGTTGTGTGTAATCTAAACGAGAATCAATATCATTATATTGATTAATGACAATGATTCTTAAAAAAGTGAATTCCGAGAACGAGGAGATGAAGTGATGGGCAAGACTCTGGAAGCGCCCGGCTTCAGTACGGCCGAGCGCGATTTTTCGCAGGTGGACAAGTGCCGCCTTGTCGCGGCCCTGTCTCGCGTGCTGCCCGCCACGAGCCTGCTCCACGAGGCCGAAGACCTGCCGCCCTACGAGTGCGACGGCATGTCGACGCTGCGCCAGGTGCCGCTGGTGGTGGTCTTGCCGGAAACCGAAGTGCAGGTCGTCGACATCCTGAAAATCTGTGCTGCGCAGAAAGTTCCGGTGGTGGCGCGGGGGGCCGGAACCGGCTTGTCGGGCGGGGCGATGCCGCACCGCTTTGGCGTGGTCTTGTCCCTGGCCCGCCTGAAGAAGATCCTGAAGATCGACGCCCATGCCCGCCGTGCTGTCGTGCAGCCGGGTGTGCGCAACTTGGCCATCTCGGAGGCGGCGGCGCCCTACGGTCTGTACTACGCGCCGGATCCGTCGTCGCAGATCGCGTGCACCATCGGTGGCAACGTGGCCGAAAACTCCGGTGGCGTGCATTGCCTCAAGTACGGCCTGACCATCCACAACCTGCTCAAGGTGCGTGGCGTGACCATCGCCGGCGAGATCGTCGAGTTCGGCAGCCTGGCGCTGGATGCGCCCGGCTACGATTTGCTGCCGCTGGTGACCGGTTCGGAGGGCATGCTGGCGGTGGTCACCGAAGTCACGGTCAAGCTGACGCCCAAGCCGCAGCTCGCCCAGTGCGTGCTGGCGGCCTTCGACGACGTGGTGAAGGCCGGCGATGCGGTGGCGCGGCTCATCGCTGCCGGCATCCTGCCGGCCGGGCTGGAGATGATGGACCAGCCGGCCACCGTCGCCGTCGAGGCGTTCGTCCACGCCGGATACCCGCTGGATGCCCAGGCGATTCTGCTGTGCGAATCGGATGGCACGCCGGAGGAAGTGGCCGAGGAAATCGGCCGCGTGCGTGTGCTGCTGGAAGACAGTGGCGCCACTGAAATCCGCGTCTCCCGCGAC
>JAAXVP010000153.1 GCA_013335435.1 Thiobacillus sp.
CGTGCCCCAGCCCAGCCTGCTGGGCGGCGCGCCGATCAGGACCACGGCGACACCGCGCTCACGGGCCAGGCGAACCATGGCGCGCAGGTTGGCCGCGGCCGTCTCGGCGGGCACGTGGCGCAGCATGTCGTTGCCGCCCAGGCACAGGAGCAGCAGGCGCGGACCCTGGCTATCGAGCTGCCCGCCCAGACGGGCCAACCCCTCCGCCGTGGTCTCCCCCGGCACCCCGGCATTCACCACCCGGCGGCCGACGAGGCCGGCGAGCTGCGCCGGATAGGACTCCTCCGGAGAGGCACCGACCCCCGCGGTCAGGCTGTCGCCGAAGGCGAGGATGACGTCGTCCGGGGCCAGCCTGGGCAGGCTGGGCGCCCTGGCACAGGCGGCCAGGAGCAGAAGCACGGCGAAGGCGACACTCCAGCCCCCCTGCCGCATGCCCGCCCCGCCGCGCACGGTCTTCAGTCCCCCGCCACCGTCATGTGGTCGATCAGGATCGATCCGACCTGGCGCGAGCCGCGTACCTCGATGTCGGTACCGATGGCCTGGATGCCCATGAGCATGTCCCGGAGGTTGCCGGCCACGGTGATCTCCTCGACCGGATAGGCGAGCTGGCCGTTCTCCACCCAGAAGCCGGCGACGCCGCGCGAATAGTCGCCGGTCACCATGTTGAGGCCCTGGCCGAGCAGTTCGGTGACCAGCAGGCCGCTGCCCATCTTGTTCAACAGTTCGGCGAACGACTCGCCGGTGGGCGGCACGATCAGGTTGTGGTTGCCGCCGGCGTTGCCGGTGCTCTTCATGCCCAGTTTCCGCGCGCTGTAGCTGGACAGGAAATAGCCCTCGACGACGCCGTCCCGGACCACGTCGCGGTCGTGCGTGGCGACGCCCTCGGAATCGAACGGCGAGCTGGCCAGGCCTTTGACGATGAAGGGCCGTTCCTGCAACTGGAAGAAGCTCGGGAAGACCTGCTTGCCCAGGCTGTCGAGCAGGAAGCTGGACTTGCGGTACAGGTGGCCGCCCGAGATGGCCGAGACGAAGCTGGCGATCAGGCCGGTCGCCACCGGCGCCTCGAACAGCACCGGACACTGCCGGGTACCCAGCTTGCGGGCGTTGAGCCGGCGCACGGTGCGCTCGCCGGCGCGCTCGCCGACCGCCGCGACCGGATCCATGTCGGCCGCCGCGCGCGCCGTGGTGTACCAGTAGTCGCGCTGCATGCCGCCTTGCTCGTCCTCGGCGATCACCGCGCAGGAGACGCTGTGGCGCGAGGCCGGGTAGCCGCCCATGAAGCCGAGCGAGTTGGCGTAGACGAACTGGGATTCCTGCACGCTCACCCCGGCGCCCTCGGAATTGGTGATCCGGGGATCGACCGCCAGGGCGGCATCCTCGCACACCCGCGCCAGGGCGGTGGCGGCCTCGACCGAGATGTCCCAGGGGTGATGCAGGTCCAGGTTCGGGATGTCCCTGGCCAGCAGGTCGGCGTCGGCCAGGCCGGCGCAATCGTCCTCGGCCGTGAAGCGGGCGATCGCCAGGGCCTTGTCGACCGCCCGGCCCAGGGCATCGCGGGAGAAGTCCGAGGTCGAGGCGTGGCCGCGGCGCTGGCCCAGGTAGACGGTGACGCCGATGCCCTTGTCCTTGTTGAACTCGATGGTCTCGACCTCGCCCTTGCGCACGTTGACGCTCTGGCCGAAGCCCTCGGAGACCTCCACCTCGGTGGCGCTGGCGCCGGCCTTGACGGCCAGGTCGAGCACCTGGGCGGCGAGATCGCGAAGATGGCTCTCGGTATAGGAAAAACGCTTGTCCGACACGGGGATAGCCTGTTCTGGATGCAAAGGCCGGTATCATACCAACCTTATCCGCGTAGCCACGCCGCCCCATGCACGAACACGACGAAGAACACGAAGACCACCTGCCGCCCAGCAAGAGCCAGCGCAAGCGCGACGTCGAGGCCCTGCAGGACCTCGGCCGCGACCTGAGCCGGCTCTCCAAGGACCAGTTGAAGAAGATGGACCTGCCGGAAAACCTCCAGGTCGCCCTGCTCGAATTCCTGCGCCTCAGCAGCCACGGCGCCCTGCGCCGGCAGATGCAGCTCATCGGCAAGATCATGCGCGATGTCGACGTCGAGCCCATCGTCGAGCAACTGGCCGCCCTGCGCGGCGAGTCTGCCACCGCCAAGGCCGAGTTCCACGCCCTGGAACGCTGGCGCACCCGCCTGATCGAGGACGACGGCGCGGTCACCGAATGGCTCGACGCCCACCCGGGCACCGATGCCCAGCAGATCCGGCAGCTGATCCGCAACGCCCGCCGCGAGGCCGAGCTGGGCAAGCCGCCGAAGTCGAGCCGGGAACTGTTCCGCCTGCTGCGCGACGCCGAATAACCACCGCCGGATAGGGAATCCACCATGACCGCCCCCCTGCTGATCGCCAAGAACGACCAGGCCGAACTGGTCCTGCTGCCCCAGATGGCCAATCGCCACGGCCTCATCACCGGCGCCACCGGCACCGGCAAGACCGTCACCCTGCAAACCCTGGCCGAGCGCTTTTCCGACATCGGCGTGCCCTGCTTCATGTCCGACGTGAAGGGCGACCTGTCCGGCATCGCCGCGGCCGGCGGCAACAACGCCAAGGTGGCCGAGCGGGTCGAGAAGCTGGGCCTCACCGACCACCAGTACCTGGCCCACCCGGTCACCCTGTGGGACCCGTTCGGCGAGCAGGGCCACCCGGTGCGCGCCACCATCTCGGACATGGGTCCGCTCCTGCTGGCCCGGATGTTGGAACTGAACGAGACCCAGGCCGGCGTGCTCAACCTGGTGTTCAAAGTGGCTGACGACAACGGCATGTTGCTGCTGGACCTCAAGGACCTGCGCGCCATGCTGCAATACGTGGGCGAGCATGCCAAGGACCTCACCACCGAGTACGGCAACGTCTCCAGCGCCAGCGTCGGCGCCATCCAGCGCGGCCTGCTGGCCCTGGAATCCCAGGGCGGCGAAAAGATCTTCGGCGAGCCCATGCTCAACATCGACGACCTGATGCAGAGCGAGCGCGGCAAGGGCGTGATCAACATCCTGTCCGCCGACAAGCTCATGCTGGCGCCCAAGATGTACGCCACCCTGCTGCTCTGGCTGCTCTCCGAGCTGTTCGAGAACCTGCCCGAGGCGGGCGACCTCGACAAGCCCAAGCTGGTGTTCTTCTTCGACGAGGCCCACCTGCTGTTCAACGACGCCCCGGCCGCCCTGGTCGACAAGATCGAGCAGGTGGTCCGCCTGATCCGCTCCAAGGGGGTCGGCGTCTATTTCGTCACCCAGAACCCGGCCGACGTGCCCGACAAGGTCCTGTCGCAGCTGGGCAACCGGGTCCAGCACGCCCTGCGCGCCTTCAGCCCGCGCGACCAGAAGGCGGTCAAGGCGGCCGCCGAGACCATGCGCGACAACGACAAGCTGGACGAGGAGAAGGCCATCACCGAACTGGGCGTCGGCGAGGCCCTGGTCTCCTTCCTGGACGAGAAGGGCCGGCCCGGCGTGGTCGAGCGCTGCTACATCGTGCCGCCCGAGGGCCAGCTCGGCCCGATCGACGACGGCCAGCGCCGGCAGCTGATTGCCAACTCCCTGGTGGCCGGCGTATATGAAAAGGCGGTCGACCGGGAATCGGCCTACGAGATCATCAAGGCCCGCGCCGGCCAGGCGGCGGCCCAGGCCCAGGCGGACGCGCAGGCCAAGGTCGAGGCAAAGCAAGCGCCGGCCGGCGGCGGCATCCTGGGCGACCTGCTCGGCGGCGCTGGCGGCGGGCGCGGCCGCGAAGGCGTGGTCGAGGCCCTGGCCAAGAGCGCCGCGCGCTCGATCGGCAGCCAGGTCGGCCGCGCCATCATCCGGGGCGTGCTCGGCTCCATCCTGGGAGGCCGGCGATGAGCAAGGTGGTGCTGGACGCGGGCCACTTCGACAGCAAGGCCCGGCAGTGGGACAGCAATCCCGTCTTCGTCGAACGGGCGGAGCGGATCGCCGCCGCCATCCGGGCCGAGGTCGCCCTGGACACCGGCATGAGCGCGCTCGACTACGGCTGCGGCAGCGGCCTCTTGTCCTTCCCGCTCAAGGACGCGCTCGGCCGCATCACCCTCAAGGACACCTCGGCCGGCATGCTCGACGTCCTGCGCGAGAAGATCGCCGAACAGGGCGTCGCCAACATGACGGTGCGCCAGACCGACCTGACCGCCGACCCGCTGCCGGACGAGCGCTACGACCTGATCTACTCGTCCATGACCCTGCACCACATCCCGGACACCGGCCACATCCTCAAGGTCTTCCACGACCTCCTGAACCCCGGCGGCCACCTGTGCATCGCCGACCTCGACCGGGAGGACGGCAGCTTCCACGGCATCGAGGTGGACGTCCACCACGGTTTCGACCGCGAAGCGCTGGCCGGGCTGGCCAAAACCGCCGGCCTCACCGACGTGCGTTTCCGCACGGTGTTCGAGATCGTCAAACAGAAGGAAGGCAGCGAGCGCGCCTATCCGGTATTCCTGATGACCGCCCGGCGCACCTGAAGCCACTCCGATCCCACTTGGCCCGGATGGCACAGAGTGACATTGCGGCACCCCGAAAAACCCGTCATTCCCGCCTGTGCGGGAACGACAAAACGAGGGTTCCTCGAAGTGCACATCGATGTTGTCGGACTTGCCATTGCCAAACCTGACAGCGACGCGGGATGGGCGGTGATCCCGCGTCAGCCGACACAGATCACGGCAACAGTTGCCAGTCGAAGGTCAGGTGGTATTCGCCACCCAAGGCCTCGTATTTGACGAGGTGCTGGGGGCCGTCCTTCTGGCCGGACCAACTACAGTTGAACCCTGGGATCTTGATCGAGACGGTCTTCGGCGGGAACAGGTCGTCCTCCCAGATCTCTTTCAGCAAGCCGATGAGCCAGCCCAACAAGGCACCGACCAGGGCACCGATGGCGGCACCGATCGGCCCCCCGAAGGCACCGCCGATGGCCGACCCGATGGCGCCGCCGATCGCCTTGCTGACGGCCCCCTTGAGCGCTTCCACCAGGTCGTTGAGGAATTCGGGGAAGCCGCCGTTGTCCTGTTCCGCCATCACCAGGGTGACGAAATAGTACTTGGGAAACGCCTCGCCCTTGGTCAGGTCGAAGCTGGTGAAGACCTTGGGCGGGCTGTAGACCTGTTGCTCGCCGTCGTCGAAGTCGTCACGGACCGTGAATTCCTTCACCTTGGTCACCTTGCCCACCGCATCGACCGTGGTACCGCCGAGGAGAATCTCATCGTCCCCGGCCTCGGTACCGAGAAAACCGTTGGTCTCGTCCACGCACTTCACCTTGTGGATCCGCAACGCCAGCTTGGTGCTCTTCGGCGAGTTGTCCTTTTTCAGTGACAGGGGTACCGGTGCGCCGGCGGCGGGTGCCGTCGGGGCGGCCGGATCCACGGACTGCATCGCCAGCGTGATCGCCGGCATCAGGTGCAAGTCCAGAAGCTGGCCGTACGGGTCGCCCAGATCGGTCAAATGGGATGCCGGAAACTTGAGATCCGCCGGAAACCGCAACGCCTCGGCCTGGGCCTCCACCGCCACCGGTTTGCCCAGGTCTATCGCCGCCAGGTCACCGTAGCGCCGTGCGCGGATGGCGGGCGAGGCATTGATACGCTCCATCGCACGGACCCCGGCCATGTCGCGCTTGCGCTGGGACAGGACATTGAAGCGGTTGAGCAAAATGCGTTCGAACGAATGGGCATCGGCGGGCATGGGATAGCGGTCCGGGTGGGCGTGGTGGGCGGCCACCTTTTCCACCGCCATTTCCAACTGGCGGCAGACGCGTACGGCCAGTCTGCGCAGCGCAGGGTCCGCAATTTCCATCGAATCGATTTCGGTGATTTCGTTCATTTATCACTTCCTCCTAATGCATTGAGATTGTCGACAGGTCATTGGCCGTGGCCCACATAATTCGCGGCGGCATCGTCGCGCCGTGCCCTAGGCCGTCGAAAGTGTATCGGGAGCGCCCCCCGCGAAACTTCCCCCGCCCATGGGATATTTCGACAACTCTCGGAGGTATCGAACAACGAATGCGGCGGCGTGGCGCACGATGCCGATCACGTGAATCAGCGGGCTGCCCGACCTCCCCTCAAGATGCCATGTCCCCACTGCCGGCTAGCGCTTGTCCCGGCCCCAGCAGGGTGTCGAACAACGCACTGCGGCTCGATACGCCGAAACGCGCGTAAAGCGATCGGACCTGGCTGATCACCGTATGCGGACTGCGGTCGAGAGCCCGTGCCATGGAAGCCGTGGTGTGCTGCTGCGCCAACAGGACGCAAATCGCCTTCTCCCGCTCGGGCAGGGCCTGCACACTCGCCAGACCGAGGAGTTTGAGCGGCAGCGGGACGTGGCGGGCGACCTGGATGCCGAGCAGGGCCGGCATGCCGTCGCCGACCGACTGCAACCGATACCCCCGCAGGGAGAACTCGCCCCAGGGATTGCGCAAATGGAGGGCCGGGGCGGGTTGGTCGGCCCCCGCGGCTATTGCAGCCACCCGCCTGGCCAACGGACGCAACAGGTCCTGGGCACGGCGGTAATAGAACTCGCCGAGGGCGCCGCGGGGATGGAGAGCCATCTGCAACAGTCTGCCGGCCTCGGGACTGAGGTATTGGATGCGTGCGGCCGCATCCGTAACGACCAGGCCCACCTCCCCACTGTCCACCATGGCGGACGGCTCGATGCCGCCACGCACGCTCAGGGCGTGGCACAGGTACGGATGGGCCTTGATCAGACGCCTTTCATCCGCCGCCATGAAGGGTTTGCTGCCCGGGGGGCGCGAGAGGACCAGACAGGCGATGGGCCGACGGCCATCGCGCAGGGCCAGGCGAATACCGTGGAACAGGTCTACGGGCCGGCAGATGATGTCGTAAAAATCCGAGTTGAAATATCGCTTGCCGTAGAGATGGGTATTGTCGACGTCCAGATGGCTGAGCAGCAGGCCGCTGCTGCTCAGCATGGCCCGGGTCTCGAGCTGGACGAAGAACTTCGACAGGTACAAGGCATGCAGATCGGGACGCCGGGTGGTCCCGGTATAAGAATCCACCGGCGCGCATTGTTCGTTGACGAATACCAGGGAGTTGATGTCGAAGCCGATGTAGCTGCGCAGGGCCTCCAGCAGGTTCGGCAATACCATGCGTCCGTCATAACCCAGACAGGCGAGTTGCCGGAGGGTCGAAAGCGCAGCGGATGGTTTCATATCAAGACGTTGACGCCTCCCTGGATGTGGCAGTCACCGACGACTGGAAGTGCGTATTACAGGGTTACGAGGGGGAGCAGGTTCGAAATATTTTCTGTAGGTGCTAGCCGAGCGATCAAAATTGGCTATCGATAGCAGACCCACGCTTACCTCCTCGTTCTATTTGTTTTTTCCGATTTTTGCACCCGCGAAGGGGCCATACAAGCGAGTATGAATACGCCATCCGCCCAGCGTCCTTGTGTTCTGGCTACCTGATGCCGGAAACGTCGATTGCCCGACGCGGATTTGCCGTTCCTCTCCGCATGAATTTCGTCGATCAAGCCCGCATACCTTTGATTCCGGGCCGGAACGGCATCATTCCCGGGGATTGCCAACCCGCGTTATCCGCGCAGTCACAACCGCTTCGCCATCCCCAGCCAGCCCATCAGCAAGCGCGCCAGGCCGTACAGCACCCAGGAGGCGAAACGGCCGTACCAGGGCACCTTGACCCAGTCCCGGCGCTGGAATGCATGCGCACCCTGCCGCATGGCCGCGAGCAGGCTGGCACGCAGCTCGCCGGCGAAGACCGGATCGTGCACCACCACGTTGGCCTCGCGCGCCAGGAACAGGCTGAACGGGTCGATGTTGCTGGAGCCGACCGTCGCCCAGACACCATCGATCACCGCCGCCTTGGCGTGCAGTTCGCTGGCGTGGAACTCGTAGATCTCGATGCGGTTTTCCAGGAAGTATCGGTACAGCGCGCGGGCGACGAGCTGGAACCAGGGGTGGTCGGTGCGCCCTTGCAGGATCAGGATGACCCGCACGCCGCGCGCGGCGGCATCGACCAGTGCCTGGCGGAAGCGCCGGCCGGGCAGAAAGTAGGCATTGGCGATCAGCACTTCCTGGCGGGCCGTGCCGATCGCCGCCAGGTAGGCCTCCTCGATCTCGCGGCGGTGGCGGATGTTGTCGCGCTGCAG
>JAAXVP010000154.1 GCA_013335435.1 Thiobacillus sp.
CATTCTCGAACTGCGTGACCTCCAGGTCCATTTCCCCATCCGCACGGGCCTGTTCCAGCGCGTCGCCGGCCACGTCAAGGCGGTGGACGGCGTCAGCCTGGCCATCCGGGCCGGCGAGACCCTGGCCCTGGTCGGCGAGTCGGGCTGCGGCAAGACTACCCTGGCGCGTGCCGCCCTGCGCCTGATCGAGCCGACCGCCGGCCAGGTACTGCTGGCCGGCGAGGATATCGGCCGACTCGAAGGCGAGGCCTTGCGCTTGAAGCGGACCGTCATGCAGATCGTCTTCCAGGATCCGTTCTCGTCCCTGAATCCGCGCATGCGGGTCGGCGAGATCATCGCCGAGGGACTGGTGGCCTTGCGGCCCGATCTGGACCCGGGAAAACGCATGGCCCGGGTCGCAGGGTTGCTCGACCGGGTCGGTCTGCCGAGCGACGCCGGCGGGCGCTATCCGCACGAATTTTCCGGCGGCCAGCGTCAACGGGTGGCCATCGCGCGTGCCCTGGCGGTAGAGCCGAAGCTGCTGATCTGCGACGAGCCGACCAGCGCCCTGGACGTTTCGGTGCAGGCGCAGATACTGAACTTGCTGTCGGAATTGCAGCGCGAACAGGGCCTGGCCTACCTGTTCATCACCCACAACCTGCCGGTGGTGGCCTACCTGGCCGATCGGGTCGCGGTCATGTATCGGGGCAGGATCGTCGAGTCGGGCGAGGCCGGCGCCCTGCTGGCGGCGCCGACGCACGAATACACCCGCATGTTGCTCGCTTCCGCGCCGGGGCGCGGGCTCCGCGGTTAGCTGTCGAGCGGGATGTGCAGCTTGGTGCCGGGGCGCAGTACCTTGAGGCTGCCGTTGTATTCCCGGATATCGGCCACCGTGACCTTGTAGCGCTTGGCCAGCCCGAACAGGGTGTCGCCGCGGCGTACCGTATGGGTGCGTACCGTGGCCCGTGGGACCGGTTTACGGGCGCTGGGGGGCGTGCTCAGGGTCACCGGTACGGCGTTCTGGCTGACCTTGGTTGCCGAGGGCGGCAGCATCAGGGTCTGCGCCTGGGTAATCTTGCCGCGCTTCAGACTGAGCGGGTTATGGTCCTGCAGCCATTTCACCGTGACGTCGAAGCGGTCAGCGATCTGGGTCAGCAGCTCGCCCTTGCTGGCGCTGTAGCTGCGCAGTCGGATGCGGCGGCTCTCCTCCGCATCCAGATTGTTCCGGAAGGTGTCCAGGCTGGCTATCGGCAGGAGCAGGCTCTGTTGCGACTCGCTATGCAGGACATGGCGCCGGAAGCCGGGGTTAAGGTCCAGTAGTTCGTCCATGTCGACCCCGGCCAGGCGTGCGGCGGTCGTGGCCTCGATCGGGTAGGGCAGGGTGACCTGCTGGAAATAGGGGCGGTTGGGGAGGGTATCGAGCGTGATGCCATGGCGTTCCGGCTCGCGCACCAGGTTGCTTACGGCAAGCAGGCGGGGCACGTAGTTGCGCGTTTCCGTGGGCAAGTCCAGGCTCAGGTAGTCGGTTGCCAGGCCACGGGCCTGGTTGCGCGCGATGGCCCGGGTGACGCAGCCCTCGCCGCAGTTGTAGGCGGCCAGGGCGAGTTCCCAGTTGCCGAACATGTCGTGCAGTTTGGCCAGGTAGTCGAGCGCGGCCCCCGTCGCGGTGACGACATCCTGGCGGCCGTCGTACCAGCCGTTCTGCTTGAGGCCGTAGACCTTGCCTGTCGATGGGATGAACTGCCAGATGCCGGAGGCATTGGAACGGGATAGGGCGCGCGGGTTGTAGGCCGATTCGACCACCGGCAGGAGGGCGATTTCCATCGGCAGGTGGCGTGCCTCGACCGCCTCGACGATGTGGTAGAGATACAGCCGGGCACGCTTGAAGGCGGCATCCAGATAGGCGGGCCGGTCCAGGAACCAGTTTTCCTGCTTGTCGACCAGGGGGCTGTCGAGTTCGGCCAGCGCCATGCCGGCGCGCAGCCTTTGCCAGAGGTCATCCTCGACCCGCTTGGGCGCAGTGACGGATTCCAGGGTGGTGTCATAGCTGATCGAAACGCCTGCCGATGCGCCCCATACCTCGTCGGCAGGGTTGGCGGCATATGTTGCCGCGGTCGGAAACAGGCTGGCGAGCAGCAGGAAGAGAAGGATGCGGGTGCTCAATTCGGCGGTGGAAAGCGGCTTTCGGCCTCGTCCATCGTTACAGTATGGCTATTCTACCGCATACCGGAGGGTATTGAAAACCAATAAAAACAATATGATACAGTAAAGGTACTGAGCCGGTCCCTACCTGAAGCCGTCTTTCAGTGCCCGCAAGGCCGTGAACGCCCCGGTACTGTCGCCGAACCCGGCGGTGCTCATTCCGGCCAGACGCGCGACCAGGGCCGGGTCATGGCAGCGCAGGAAGGGATTGCAGGCCAACTCGTCGGCGAGGCGGGTCGGCAGGGTCGGTCGAGCGGCCTGTCGCAGTTCGATTGCCCGTCGCTGCCAGGCCGTCAGGGCGGCATTGTCCGGGTCGACGGTCAGGGCGAAGCGGATGTTGTCCAGGGTGTATTCGTGGGCACAGCAGACCAGGGTGTCGGCCGGCAGGCCGGCCAGGCGTTCAAGGCTGGCATGCAACATGGCCGGGCTGCCCTCGAACACCTTGCCGCAGCCGCAGGAGAACAGGGTGTCGCCGCAGAACAGCCAGCCGTGGCCGAAGTAGGCGAGGTGATCCAGGGTATGGCCGGGCACCGCGAGCACCTCGAAGCGGAGCCCGAGCGGGGCGACGACGCAGATATCGCCGTCGGCGACCGGATGGGTCACCTGCGGCAGGCGTTCGTGCCGGGGGCCGAATACCGGGCAATCCGGGTAGGCGTGCAGGATCTCCGCGATGCCGCCGATATGGTCGCCATGGCGGTGGGTGACCAATATCGCCACCGGTCGAATGCGTCGGTCGGACAGCCAGGCTAGAATAGGGGCCGCTTCGCCGGGGTCGACGAGGAGGGCGCAGCGGTCGTCGTGGGCGACCCAGATGTAGTTGTCCTCGAAGGCGAGGATGGGTTCGAGTTGCAGCATGGATGAATGATAGGACGCCCGCCGCATGATGGAAAACTGGTTCGATTCGGATATCGGGCGCTACGTGCTGGAGCGCGAGCAGGCCTGGTTCGACGCCACCAGTTCGGATTTGTTCGGTTTCAATGCCTTGCAGGTCGGCCAGTGCCATATCGATTTCCTGCGCGCCAACCGGATGCCGTTCCGGTATGCCACTTCGGTGGCCGACGGCGTCATGCACGCGCGCCCGGAGGAACTGCCGATCGCCGGTCAGAGCATCGATCTGCTGGCCTTGCCGCACATGCTGGAGTTCTCTCCCAATCCGCACCAGTTGCTGCGCGAGATCGAGCGGGTTTTGCGGCCGGAGGGGCGGTTGCTGCTGGCCGCCTTCAACCCGGTCAGCCTGTGGGGCTTGAAACAAAGGTTGGGCAGTGCGCACGCCTATCCCTGGAACGGCCATTTCGTGAACCTGGCCCGGATCAAGGATTGGCTGTCCCTGCTCGGCTTCGAATTGCTGTCGGGGCGGATGATTTGTTATGCCCCGCCGGTGAACCGGGCGGCCTGGCTGCATCGTTTCCGCTTCATGGAGGCGGCGGGCGACCGCTGGTGGGCGCTGGGCGGCGGCGTCTATCTGCTGCACGCGGTGAAACGGGTGCGCGGCATGCGCCTGATCGCACCGCGCTGGGAAGACAAGTGGCTGGTCAAGCCGGTGCTGGTGCCGCCCAGCAACCGGATCGTCAACAATGGGCAAAGATGAGCGAAAACAACTGGGTGGACATCTACAGCGACGGTGCCTGCAAGGGCAATCCGGGCGTCGGCGGTTGGGGGGCATTGCTGCGCTTCGGCGACCGCGAGAAGGAACTCTGCGGCGGCGAGGCGGTAACCACCAACAATCGTATGGAACTGACCGCGGTGATCGAGGCCCTGAAGAGCCTCAAGCGAGCCTGCCGAATCCGCGTCCATACCGATTCCCAATACGTCCAGAAAGGCATTCTGGAGTGGTTGCAGAACTGGAAACGCAAGGGGTGGAAGACCAGCACCGGCCAGGCGGTGAAGAACCAGGACCTGTGGCAGGCGCTCGATCGCCTGGCCGCCGAGCACGAGATCGAGTGGCACTGGGTACGCGGCCATGCCGGCCACCCCGAGAACGAACGCGCCGACGCCCTGGCCAATGCCGGGGTGGAGAAGGCCAGGAAAGGAGGCTGAGATGCGTAGGATCGTCCTGGATACCGAAACCACCGGCCTCAATCCGGAACTGGGTCACCGGGTCATCGAGATCGGCGCGGTCGAACTGGTCGACCGGCGGGTGACCGGGCGGACTTTCCATACCTATCTCAATCCGGACCGCGAGATCGACGCCGGCGCGGTCGAGGTGCACGGACTGACCACCGATTTCCTGGCCGACAAGCCGCGCTTCCCGGATGTGAAGGCGGAATTCCTCGACTTCATCGCCGGGGCCGAACTGGTCATCCACAACGCCCCCTTCGACGTCGGCTTCCTGAATTCCGAATTGCGCCGGCGCGATCGCGACGACGATCTGCGCCGCCACTGCCAAGGCGTGCTCGATACCCTGAAGATGGCGAAGGAGATGCACCCGGGCCAGAAGAACAACCTGGATGCCCTGTGTCGCCGTTACGAGGTCGACAACTCCGGCCGCGCCTACCACGGCGCCTTGCTCGACGCCCAGTTGCTGGCCGAGGTCTATCTGGCCATGACGCGCGGCCAGGACAGCCTGGCCATCGAGTCCTTCCTGACGCCGCCGCCGCAGTCGCGCCAAGTCGGCGTCGAGGCCGGGATCAAGGTGTTGACGGCCAGTCCGGACGAACAGGCCGAACACCTGGCTTATCTGGAAAAGATGGCAAAGGATTGCGGCAGGACGCTGGTGTGGTAAGTTTGGACCGAGCCGGTGAGTTTTGTCACGGCTTGGTAATTGTTGGTGTAGATTAAGTAAAGATACTTGTTGTCCCCGTTCGGTAGGGGATGCACGTCGGTGTGGCCAACGACCGATGAAAAAACTGTAAGGTGGGGGTATCGATGGTGCCAGCGGTGAACCTGAGCGAGCGGGGTCATATGAACCCGTGGCTGGGTTTCGCCCTCTGTCTCGTGTTCTGGTTTGCCGGCGGGTTGTTGCCGGCCCATGCCGAAACGCCGACTCGCGTCGTCATCGTGCTCAGCGAGTCGGGGCCGGTCTATCAGGATGTGGTGACCGCCTTCACCGCCGCGTTGGGCGGCAAATACCCGGTGCAGACCCGGGTCGTCGCCGAGATGAGCAGCGACGAGATCAAGTCGCTCAATGCCGAGCGTATCCTGATCGTGCCCGTCGGCGTGCGCGCCATGCGCGCGGTGCACGGCATTTCGGGCCACCGGGCCCAGATTTTGTCCCTGTTGGTGCCGAATGCCACCTTGCGGGCTTTGGCAGACAATGCCGTCGACGATACGGCGGTATTCATCGACCAACCGCCGGCCCGGATGCTGGCCTTCACCAAGCTTATCCTGCCCAAGGCCCAGAAGGTCGGCGTCGTCATCTCGGACGAGGCCGCCGCCGGCGTGCGCGGCATGGCGACCGATGCGGAACGTGCCGGGCTGGAGCTGGTCGCCGAGACGGTCCGGGATAGCGAAGAAGTGCCACGCGCACTGCAACGGCTGCTGCCGCAGGTCGATGCCCTGCTCCTGGTGCCGGATGCCAATGTGGTGAACGAAAATAGCGTGCGCCACATCCTGATCGCCAGCTATCGGCAGCGTATTCCGGTCATCGGTTTTTCGCGCGGGCTTGTGCATGCCGGCGCGGTGGCCGCGTTGGTGACCAGCCCGAACGAGATCGGCCGCCAGGGCGGGCTGCTCGCCAGGCAGTGGAATCCTGGCCTGGGCAACTTGCCGGCGGCCCGCTACGCCGGTCAGTTCGACCTGGTGTTCAACCGCCAGGTAGCGCGGTCACTGGCGCTCGATCTGCCGGCCGACGAGCAGGAACTCGCCGTTTGGCACCGCAAGCTGGATTAGACCGTCAGTCGGCTACCGGGTAGCCGCCGTCGCCGAGGGTGCGCCGGAAAGCGGCCACGTCGGCCTGGGTGGGATCGTAGGCGATCCGGGCGGTGCCGCCGGCCAGGTCGACTTCGACGCCGGTCACGCCGGGCAACGGTTCGAGCAGTCGTTTGACGCTGTTGACGCAGCCCATGCAACTCATGCCGCCTACTTTCAGGGTGATCGTTTCCATGTTCATGCCTTGTCGAGGGTATGGCCGGACTGGAAGCCGTCCACGATGCGGCCGTTGGCGCCATACAGGGCGCC
The DNA here is from genome assembly GCA_013335435.1 of Thiobacillus sp. Lineage (GTDB taxonomy): Bacteria > Pseudomonadota > Gammaproteobacteria > Burkholderiales > Thiobacillaceae > Parasulfuritortus. The sequence continues at coordinate 6,298 of JAAXVP010000154.1, forward strand.
GCGGTTGGCGGCCGATTGGAGGACGTCCAGCGCTTGGCGGGTACGCTGCAATTGTGCCTCGATCAGGACGCTGTTGCCATGGTTGATGCGCTCGGCCTGCTCGGCCAGGCGGCGCACGTCGCGCCAGGCCGATTGCAAGGCCGGAATTCCGGCCAGTCGGGCATCGAGCGACTCGCCCTTGCCGATGTCGATGCCGCTGGCGACAACCAGACGGTTCCAGGCCGTGTTGACGGTTTCCGAACGATGGGTCTTCTCGGCAACCACCGCGGTCAGGTCGTCGGTACGGCCATCGGCGAGGGCGGCCGTTTCGCGCTCGAGCAGTGCCACGAACTGGTTCAGGGCTTGGCGCAGTTCTTCCAGCGCGTTCTCGACCGGATTCATTTGCCTCCTTGCCGGCGTAGTTGTTCCATGGTGTTCTGGACCAGGGCATCGGCCACGACTTCCTCGTCGACCTGGAAGCGGCCTTCCGCGATGGCTTGGCGCACGGCCTCGACCTTGCCGGTGTCGGCGCCGTCGACCAGGGACAGTTCCTCCTCCAGTCGGCTCAACTGGGCCGAGGCGGGGGTGATCTCGACGCTGTCCGCGGCGTGGCCGGAACTGGCGGGGGCGGAGGCGGTGGCCGTCTTGCCCTTCTTCGTTTCACGGCTCCGGATCGCCGGTACGCCGTTCAGTGCATCATCGATCTTCACACCGGCCTCCTCGTCTCAATTGACCGGGATATCGGCATGAAACGTCGAAGCTTTAGCGACGTCGCACCCGTTCATGGCCGGACCCGGACCGTGCCGTCGGGCTGGACGGTGCCCTGGACGAAGCGTCCGGAGGCTATCTTCAGGCGCAGGGCTTCGCCGATACCGGCCTGGCTTTGCGCGATGCCTTCCTGGCTGATCTGGAAGCCCTGGCCTTCGACCACGATGCGGACCCGCTGGCCGGGCCGGATGGTGGGCAGGATGCGCAGCATGTCGATGGTGATCGGGCTGTTCTTCGCCAGCGGCCGGGTCAGGGCGCCGCCACGCAGGCTGGCCGGGTCGCGCAGATAGCGGTCCGGGTCGCCGGCATATTCGACCTCGCCCTTGATCAGGTCGGTCGGGCCGGGTGCAATGCCGGCCGGCAGGGGACGGCGGGTGAGCAGGGCGGGGCCGGCGATCGTCGTCCGGTAGGTCAGGTACAGGCTCCAGGCCGGGGCGGCGCAGCTCACGGCCAGGTTGCCGGAGCCCCACAGGGTGCTGCCGGCGGACAGGGCGAATTCCGGCTGGGGACAGGTGGGTAGCTGCAGACGCGCGTCGATGGGACCGGCCTCGACCTCGGTGCGGGTACCGGGGTAGGCCAGCGCCGCCCGGTCGGCGACGAAACGCGCCGCCGCCGCCCGCAGGGCCTGGAAATCCTGGCGGTCGCCGGCCTGGGCCACGGCATGGCACATAAGCACCAGCGCAAGCCCGACCCGTAGACAATGCCTATCGACTGCAATGATCATAGGCGCCATTCTAGCAACCCCCGATCCCGGCCAGGAACATGGAACTGCAGCCCAATGACATCGCACGCGAGGCGATCAAGCGCCTGGCCAACCGCAAGCAGCCGCCGACGCCGGAGAATTTTCGGCGCGCCTACCAGGAGGTGCAGGGCGTCGCGCCGGCCGGCCCGGTCTGGCCGGAGGCGCTCCGGGCCCTGTTGGCGCAATGGGAGGGCTACCAGGCCGGCCTGACCCAGGCCAAGAAGCGCGACATGCTGGACCGGGTGCTGATCAATTTCGGCAACGATCCGGAACAACTGGCCAGCAAGCTCTCGGGCCTGGCGCGCTCCTGGGCCGAGTCGGGCAGTTCGGGCGCCGCCCTGGCCG
>JAAXVP010000155.1 GCA_013335435.1 Thiobacillus sp.
ATGCGCTGGATCACCGCCTTGACGTAGGGGCAGTGGTTGCAGATGAACATGACCAGGAGGCCGTTCGGGCCGGCGACATCCTTGAGGCGGTAGCGCCGACCGTCGACGCCGGGCAAGTCGAAATCGGGAGCCGGCCAGCCGAAATCGCAAACCGGGGTTTCCATGCGCACCATCGTTCCGGGCCTCATCTTTGTCCGTTTCAGCCGATAATAACACCGTATCACTACCTGTCCGCGACCATGCCCATCCCGCGTTTCTACTGCGCCATGCCTCTCCCGCCCGGCCGCCAGGTGGCCTTGCCCGACGCCGTCGCCCGCCATGCCGTCGGTGTCCTGCGCCTGCGCGACGGCGACGACGTGATCCTGTTCAACGGCGACGGCAGCGAATGCCTGGGCCAGTTGGTCAAGACCGGCAAGGGCGCCGAGGTGATGCTGAAGGCCACCTGCGCGCCCGAGCGCGAATCGCCCTTCGCGATCACCCTGGTCCAGGGCGTATCCAGCGGCGAGCGCATGGACTACACCCTGCAAAAGGCCGTGGAACTGGGCGTGAGCCACATCCAGCCGGTCATGATGAAGCGCACCATCGTGCGCCTCGACGAGGACAAGCGGCACAAACGCCGGCAACACTGGCAAGGCGTGGTGATCTCGGCCTGCGAGCAATGCGGCCGCAACCATCTGCCCGAGATCGATCCCATCCTGGACTTCCACGACTGGCTGGCCACCGCGGAGGCCAAAGCCGGTTTGCGCCTGCTGCTCGACCCGGAAGCCAGGCTGCGCCTGCGCGAGCTGCCGGCCCCGGAGCATGCGGTCACCCTGCTGGCCGGACCCGAGGGCGGCTTCGACCCGAACGAGCGCGAGATGCTGCGCCGGGTCGGTTTCCAGCCCTTGTCGCTGGGGCCGCGCATCCTGCGCACCGAGACCGCCGCGGTGGCCGCCATGGCGGTCATTCAAGGTCTGTGGGGAGATATTTGATTTTTCGGCATAATCCGGCCATCGCCTAACGATCGCGGAGCATCATGCCTGGGACGCACAGCCTATCCGAGATGTCCGGTTTCGTGGACTGGTTCCGCGCCGCCGCGCCGTACATCCACGCCTTCCGGGGCAAGACCTTCGTGGTCGCCTTCGGCGGCGACGCCATGCTGCGCGAGGATTTCGTCGACCTGGTGCACGACGTCAACCTGCTCTCCGCCCTCGGCGTCCGCCTGGTCCTGGCCCACGGCGTCCGGCCCCAGGTCGAGGAGCGCCTGTCGGCGAGCGGCGGCGAGGCCCAGTACGTGCAGGGCAAGCGGGTGACCGACGCCGATACCCTGGAACACGTCAAGGACGCGGTCGGTTCGGTGCGTGTCGACATCGAGAGCATGCTCTCGATCGGCCTGCCCAACACCCCGATGGCCGGGGCCGAGATCCGGGTCGCCTCGGGCAACTACGTCACCGCCCAGCCGGCCGGCGTGGTCGACGGCGTCGACCTGCTGTTCACCGGCGAGGTGCGCAAGATCGCCGCCGATGCCATCCGGAGCCGGCTCGACGCCGGCGAGATCGTCCTCATTTCGCCGATCGGCTACTCGCCCACCGGCGAGGTGTTCAACCTCACCCTGGAAGAAGTGGCGACCGCCGCGGCGATCGCCCTGGAGGCGGAGAAGCTGGTCTTCATCCTCGACCACGGCAAGACCGAGGACGCCCAGGGCCGGCCGGTCAACCGCCTCACCGCCGGCCAGGCCCTCAAGCTGGTGCGTGACCTGCCGGAAGGCGACATGAAGCTGTACCTGCCCTACGCCGCCAAGGCCTGCAAGAAAGGCGTGGCGAAGGCGCACCTGGTCAGCGCCGACGTCGACGGCGCCCTGCTCATGGAGCTGTTCACCCACGAGGGCGTCGGCACCATGGTCACCCGGCAGTCGGTCGAGGTGATGCGCACCGCCAGCATCGACGACGTCGGCGGCGTCATGCAGCTGATCGAACCGCTCGAACAGGCCGGCATCCTGGTGCATCGGCCGCGCGAACTGCTGGAGCAGGAGATCGAGCGCTTCATTGTCGCCGAGCTGGACGGCCGCCTGATCGGCTGCGTCGCCCTCTACCCCTTCCCGGACGCCCAGGCCGCCGAAATGGCCTGCCTGGCCGTGCACACCGACTTCCAGGGCGGCGGTCGCGGCGAGGCCCTCATGCACGCGGTCGAGGATGCCGCACGCGAACAGGGCCTGACCCGGCTGTTCGTGCTCACCACCCGCACGGCGCACTGGTTCATCGAGCGCGGCTTCGTGCTCGGCGGTCCGGACGACCTGCCGGCGGCGCGCAAGGAAATGTACAACTGGCAGCGCCGCTCCAAGGTGCTGGTCAAGGCCCTGCCCGCCGCCTGATGGACCGGACGCGCCGGAACCTCTGTTTCGCCGCGGCCCTCGCCTGCCTGGGAGCAAGGCCGGCGAGGGCCGCGCCGCAGCCACCCTTGCGGCTCGGCCTGATGCCGGTCTATGACATCCGAGCCCTGTTGCGCCGCTATGAGCCCCTGCGCGGCTATCTCGGCCGGCGGCTCGACCACCCGGTCAGGCTGGAAAGCGCGCCCGACTTCCCGCGTTACCTCAGGAGCATCCTGGCCGGCGAATTCGATATCGCCGTCGCCGCCGCCCATTTCGCGCGCATCGCGCAACTGGATGCGGGCTGGATTCCCCTGGCCCAGTTCGACCCGGACCACGACACCATGCTGATCACCCGGTCCGACCGCAAGCCCGCGCACATCGCCGACCTGGCGGGCGCCGAACTGGCGGTCATCGACCGCCTGGCGATCACCGTGATGGGCGCCCTGCATTACCTGGGCCAGCAAGGCCTGCACGCCGATCGTGATTACAAGGTGGTGGAATACCATAACCACGACAGCATCCTGTCTTCCCTGATGTCGGGCGCCAGCGCCATGGCCGTGACCACCAGCCAGGGCCTGCGCCAGGTTGCCGGTAGCCAGCGGGAACGGATCGCCGTCTACCGCCGGGTATCCGACATCCCGGCCTTCGTGGTCATGGCCGCCCCGGCCACCCCGAACGACCTGCTGGAGCGGCTGCGCAGCGCGCTGCTGGACTTTCCCGGCCAAACCGAGGGGCGCAATTTCCTGGCCTACAACGGCTATTCGGGCCTGCACGCCGCCGACGAGAAGGCGATGCGGCGCGCCGACCCCTACCTCAAGGACACCCGACGCATGGTGGCCGGATGACGCCCGCGCTGGCCCGGCTCAAGCTGCGCACCAAGCTGATCCTGGCCAGCGTGCTCGTGCAGGGCGTGATGATCGCGCTCCTGGTCGGCAACAGCGTGCACCTGGCCGAACAGTGGCTGCGCGAACAGGCCCAATTGCGGGTCGAAAGCGTGGCGCCGCTGCTCAATGCCGCCCTGCTCGGCCCGATGATGCAGCGCGACTACGGCACCGCCCAGGACATCCTCGCCGAGGCCCTGAACAGCCAGGGCTTCGTCTACCTGATCCTGGAGGACATGCGTCGGCACACCATCGCCTCGGCCGGCCGGGTCGAGGCGGCCGAACCGCCGCCGCTCGACCGGGCCGCCGATCCCGCGTTGGACCAAACCCTGGACATGGAACTGGCCGTCGGCCTGGGCGAGAACCACTACGGTTTCCTGCGCTACGGCGTCGATGTCGGCTTCGTCGCCCAGGCGCGCCGGCAGCTGACCCGGCAGGGCTTGATCTTCGCCGGCGCCGCCATCCTGGCCAGCACATTCGTTCTGGCCCTCATCGGGCTCTGGCTGACCCGGCGCCTGGCACGCCTGACCGAGGCCAGCGAGGCCCTGGCCCGGGGCGAATTCACGGTCGAACTGCCCCTGGCCGGCGACGACGAGGTCGGCCACCTGGCGGCCTCGTTCCGCGACATGGCCGGCCAGTTGGCGGCGCGCCTGGAGCAGCTCCGGGAAAGCGAGCAGCGCCTGTTCGCCATCTCCCACTACACCTACGACATGGAACTGTGGATCGATGCCGACGGCAAGACGATCTGGGTGAATCCCTCGGTGCTGCGCATGACCGGCTACAGCGCCGAGGAATGCCTGGCCATGCCGGGCTTTCCTGTCGCCCTGATCCACGCCGACGACCGTACGGAAGCGGAATGGCGCCTGGGCGAGGCCATCAAGGGCGGTTCCGGCGAAGGCATCCAGTTCCGCCTGCAACGCCGCAACGGCAGCCAATTCTGGGCCGCGGCCAACTGGCAGCCGATCCATGACGACCAGGGCCGCAACCTCGGGGTGCGCGCCAGCATACGCGACATCAGCGAGATGAAGGGGGTCGAGGCGAACATGCTGGAATCGATGCGCATGCTCAAGGAATCCGAGCACAACGCGCGCCATTACCTGCACGAGGCCGATCAGGAACGCGCCCGCCTGATGGCGCTGCTGTCGGCCATGAAGCTGGGCATCCTGTTCGTCGGCGAGGACGGCAAGGTGATCTACTTCAATCCGGCCTTCCTGCACATCTGGGGCATCGCCGGCACCGTCCAGCTGATCGGCAAGCCGGCGCTCGAGGTCATGGCGCTCAGCACCGGCGAACTGCTGCGCCCGGAACACTTCTCCAGCCACCTGAGCGAGTTGCTCGACACCCGGCAGCCGTCCGAGAACGTCGAGATTCCCCTGCGCGACGGCCGCATCCTGACCCAGGTCAGCTACCCGGTGCGCGAGCAGGGCAGTCAATTCATCGGCTACCTGTGGGTGTACGAGGACATCACCCAGGAGCGCCGCACCGCCCAGCAACTGCTCAACCTGGCCGAACGCGACTCCCTCACCGGCCTCTACAACCGGCACCGCTTCCAGGAAGAACTGGCGCGCGCGGTCGACGAGGCGCAGCGCATCGGCGGCGCCTGCGCCCTGTTGTTCTTCGACCTGGACGAGTTCAAGGCCATCAACGACCACTTCGGCCACGGCGCCGGCGACGCCCTACTGACCCGGGTCGCCAACGAGGTGTCCCACGTGGTGCGCCGGCACGAGAGCCTGTTCCGCCTGGGCGGCGACGAATTCGCCATCGTCCTGCCCTTCGCCGGCCGCCAGCATGCCCAGGCCCTGGCCGACCGGGTGGTGCGGGCGATCTCGCAGATCACCCTGCCGTTCGACGGCCAGAGCCTGCGCATCTCGTCCAGCCTGGGCATCGCCCTCTACCCGGACCATGCCCGCGACAGCGAACACCTGGTCGCCTTCGCCGACGCCGCCATGTACCAGGCCAAGCAGTCGGGCAAGAACGCCTGGCGGGTCTACAGTGCCGACCAGGACACGACGCCGGAGATGCTCCACCGCCTGACCTGGAACTCCCGCCTGGCCGAGGCGGTGGCCCAGGACCGCTTCGAGCTGCATTTCCAGGGCATCTACCGCCTGGCCGACCGCACCATCGCCCATCTGGAGGCCCTGATCCGACTGCGCGACGAGACCAGCGGCGAACTGATCCCGCCCGGCGTCTTCATCCCGGTGGCGGAAAAGAGCGCCCGCATCGTCGAGATCGACCGCTGGGTCCTGCGCCGGGTGGTCGCCATGCTGGCCGAGCGGGCGGCCATGCCGCCGGTGGCGGTCAACCTGTCCGGCCGCTCCTTCGACGACCCGGCCATGCCGGACTACATCGCCGATCTATTGCGCGAATTCCGGGTCCGGCCGGAACGCCTGCTGATCGAGATCACCGAAACGGCGGCGGTGTCCGACCTGACCGACGCCCAGCGCTTCATCGAATCGATCCGGCAGACCGGCTGCCGGGTCTGCCTGGACGACTTCGGCGCCGGTTTCGCCTCCTTCGCCTACCTCAAGCACCTGCAGGTCGACGCCATCAAGATCGACGGCATGTTCATCCGCAACCTGGTCCAGGACCGCGACAACCAGGTCTTCGTGCGCGGCATGCTGGAAGTGGCGCGCGGCCTGGGCAAGGAGACCGTCGCCGAATGCGTCGAGGACGAGGCGGCGGCCGCGATGCTGGCGCGCATGGGGGTCGACAAGGTCCAGGGCTTCCATCTCGACATGCCGAGGGCCGACCATCCCGCATTGGGGTAACGGCGGGCCAGGCCGAGTCGGGTAAAATAACCGGCTAATCGATTCGAGGTTCCGCCGTGCTCACCGCTTCCAACATCACCATGCAGTTCGGGGCCAAGCCCCTGTTCGAGAACGTCAACGTCAAGTTCGGCGACGGCAACCGTTATGGCCTGATCGGCGCCAACGGCTGCGGCAAGTCCACCTTCATGAAGATCCTGTGCGGCCTGCTCGAGCCCTCCGCCGGCAACGTCGCCAAGGATCCGCACGAGCGCATGGCCTACCTGCGCCAGGACCAGTTCGCCTACGAGGACATGCGCGTGCTCGACGTCGTCATGATGGGCCACGAGGAGCTGTGGTCGTGCATGACCGAGAAGGACGCCATCTACATGAACCCGGAGGCGACCGAGGACGACTACATGCACGCCGCCGAACTCGAAGCGAAATTCGGCGAGATGGGCGGCTACGACGCCGAGGCCCGCGCCGGCGAGCTGCTCCTGGGCGTCGACATCCCGGTCGACAAGCACCAGGGCCCGATGCGCGAGGTGGCGCCGGGCTGGAAGTTGCGCGTCCTGCTGGCCCAGGCCCTGTTCGCCAACCCGGACATCCTGCTGCTCGACGAGCCGACCAACAACCTCGACATCAACACCATCCGCTGGTTGGAGGACGTGCTCAACCAGCGCAACTCGACCATGGTGATCATCTCGCACGACCGCCACTTCTTGAACCAGGTGTGCACCCACATGGCCGACCTGGACTACCAGACCCTCAAGGTCTATCCGGGCAACTACGACGACTACATGGAGGCCTCGACCCAGGCGCGCGAACGCCAGCAGGCCGCCAACGCCCGCGCCAAGGACAAGATCGCCGACCTGCAGAACTTCGTGCGCCGGTTCTCGGCCAACAAGTCCAAGGCCAAGCAGGCCACCAGCCGTCTCAAGCTGATCGACAAGCTGAAGCCGGAGGACATCAAGCCGTCCTCGCGCCAGTACCCCTGGATCCGCTTCGACTACGACGAGAAGGAAAAACTGCACCGCCTGGCCTGCGAGATCGAGAATCTCAGCTTCGGCTACGAGCCCGGCCAGCCGATCATCAAGGACTTCACCTACACCGTCGATGCCGGCGACCGGATCGCCATCATCGGCGAGAACGGCGTCGGCAAGACCACCCTGCTCAAGCTCCTGATCGGCGAACTGACCCCGCAGCACGGCCTGATCAAATGGGCCGAGAAGGCCCGGCTGGGCTACTACGCCCAGGATCACGCGAACGACTTCGCCGGCGGCGAGAACCTCACCGACTGGATCAGCGGCTATGTCCGCGAGGGCGGCTACGAGGGCGACGACGCCGAGACCCTGATCCGGGGCACCCTGGGCCGGTTGCTATTCAAGGGCGACGAGGTGAAGAAGTCGGTCAAGGTGATCTCGGGCGGCGAGCAGGGCCGCATGCTGTTCGGCAAGCTGATGCTGCAACGCAAGAACGTGCTCCTGATGGACGAGCCGACCAACCACCTGGACATGGAGTCGATCGAGTCGCTCAACTCCGGCATCGGCGAGTTCGGCGGCACCCTGCTGTTCGTCTCCCACGACCGCGAGTTCGTGTCGTCGCTGGCCAACCGCATCATCGAAATCAAGCAGGACGGCAAGATCGTCGACTACCGCGGCACCTACGACGAGTACCTGGCCAGCCAGGGCATCGAATAGAATCCGGCTAACTCATAGTAGGAGGCACCATGAAACTGTCCGCACCCGCCCTGCTGATGGCCGCGACCCTGCCCGTTCTGGCTGGCTGTGTCCAGGACACCGCCTCCTACATGATCGACGGCGACCGCAACCATTCCATCGTCGTCATGCGCTCCCAGGACCTGCCCTGGAGCCGCAACCTGGCCGTGGCGGTGACCGCGGCACGCCAGCCCGACTGCCTGGGCGGCCTGGACATCAAGGGCGCGACCCGGGATACCGAACTGGTCCTGCACCGCGCCCCGGAGGAATACCCCGAGCCGATCTTCATCCTGGCCGTGGGCAACGACCGCTATGCCGTCAGCACGCAATCGTGCCGGGTGCAGAAGTTCGCCCAGCCCCCCGCCGACAGCGGGCCCGAAATCGGCCGCTTCAAGGAAGTGGGCGGCCAGTTCCAGTACGTCGCCAGCGGCAAGTAGG
>JAAXVP010000156.1 GCA_013335435.1 Thiobacillus sp.
CCTCGAGGGGGGAGGGGTGCGCGGCAGCGCGGGTGGGGGTGGGAGTAGAAAAAGTTTCAGCCACGCATGACCTCCTCGATCTCGGCCACCGCCTTGGGCGCGGCGGCGGTCAGCACCTCGCAGCCGGTCTCGGTGACGAGGACGTCGTCCTCGATGCGGATGCCGATGTTCTCCAGCCGCTTCGGCACGCCCTTGTCGGGTCGGATGTAGAGGCCGGGTTCGACGGTCAGGGTCATGCCCGGCCGCAGTGGCCGCCAGTCGCCATCGACCTTGTAGTCGCCGCAATCGTGCACGTCCAGGCCCAGCCAGTGGCCGGTGCGATGCATGTAGAAGCGGCGGAACTCGCCCGACTCGATGAGGCCGTCGACCCCGCCCTTGAGCAGTTTCAGTTCCTTCATGCCCTGGACCAGGACGCGCACGGCGGTGTCGTGGGGGGCATTCCAGGACGCGCCCGGCCGCACCTCGGCGATGGCGGCGGCCTGGGCGGCCAGGACGATCTCGTAGGCCTCCTTCTGCGCCCCGCCGAAGCGGCCATTGACCGGGAAGGTGCGGGTGATGTCGCCGGCATAGCCGCCGTATTCGGCGCCGGCGTCGATCAGGAGCAGATCGCCGTCGCGCAGCGGCCGGTTGTTGAACACGTAATGAAGCACGCAGGCATTGCCGCCGCCGGCGACGATGGAACTGTAGGCCGGCGCCTCGGCGCCCAGGCGGCGGAACTCATGCAGGATCTCGGCCTCGACCTCGTATTCGTGCAGTCCCGGCCGGCAGACCCGCATGGCGCGCCGATGCGCGGCCGCGGAGATATCGGCGGCCCGGCGCATCTGGGCGATTTCGGCGCTGTCCTTGACCAGGCGCATCTCGTCCAGGATGCCGGCGGCATCGACCAGCACCTCCGGCGCCGTGACGCCGGTGCGCGCCTGGGCCTTGACCGTATTGAGCCAGGCCATCACCCGGGCGTCCCAGGCACTGTCGGCGCCGATCCGATAGTGCAGCGCCGGCTGGTCGGCCAGGAGGTCGGGCAGGCGCTTGTCGAGCTGTTCGATCGGCCAGGCGGCGTCGAAGCCGAACGCGGCCCTGGCATCCTTCGGACCCCAGCGGAAACCGTCCCAGATCTCCCGCTCGAGGTTCTTCTGGCGGCAGAACAGGTAGTGCCGGGGCCGCTTGCCGGCCACCAGGACGACGACCGCCTCGGGCTCGGCGAAGCCGGTCAGCCACCAGAAATAGCTGTCCGGCCGGTATGGGTAGTGGCTGTCGCGGTTGCGCACCGCTTCCGGGGCGGTGGCGATGACCATGACGCCGGCGGCCATCTCGCGCATGACGCGGCGGCGGCGTTGGCGGTAGAGGTCGCGGTCAGGCGGCAATGCGTTCATTCAGTTCCTCGTCTAGCGCCTGCAAACGGGCCGGGGTGCCGACATCCTCCCAGCGCCCGGAGAAATGTTCCCCGGTCACCCGGCCGGCATTCATGGCCGCGCTCAGCAGGGGGGCCAGCTTGGCCTTGTCGCCTGGAATGATGCCCGCGAACAGCTCGGGACGATAGCAGCCGATGCCCGAGAAGGTCAGGCGGCCGATGGCGTGGGTGGGCGGCGGACTCACCCTGCCGCCGTCCAGGACGAAATCGCCTTGCGGATGGTGCGCCGGATTGTCGACCAGGACCAAGTGGGCGAGCCGCGCCGGATCGGCTGCCATGTCGGCCAGGACCGGGCGCAGGCGGCCGTAGTCGTATTCGCTGTAGACGTCGCCGTTGCAGACCAGGAAGGGGGCGTCGCCGAGCAGGTGCAGCGCCTTGGCGATGCCGCCGGCGGTCTCCAGCGGAGTGCCTTCGTCGGACCAGGCGATGGTCACGCCGAGCCGGCTGCCGTCACCCAGGTGGTCCTCGATCTGCTGCCCGAGGTGGGCATGGTTGATCACCAGCTCGGTGAAGCCGGCCGCGCGCAGGCGCTCGATCTGCCATTCGATCAGGGGCTTGCCGCCGGCCTTCAGCAGCGGCTTGGGCGTGTGGTCGGTCAGGGGGCGCAGGCGCTCGCCGAGTCCGGCGGCCAGGATCATGGCCTTCATCAGAAGGTGTACCCCACGTCGGCCGACTTACCGGCCAGTTCGTCGAGCAGGCCAAGGAAGGGGCGCAGTTCGCGGTAGCGCTCGCAGGCCCGGCGCAGGTAGTGCATCACCAGGGGCATGTCCTTCAGGTAGCCCGCCTTGCCGTCGCGGTGGTACAGGCGGGCGAAGATGCCGAGCACCTTGATGTGGCGCTGCACGCCCATCCACTCGAAATCGCGGTAGAAGTCGCCGAAATCGTCCCGCACCGGCAGGCCGGCCTGGCGTGCGTCCTGCCAGTAGCGGATGGTCCAGTCGAGCACCCGGTCCTCGTCCCAGGCGATGTAGGCGTCCTTGTAGATGGACACCAGGTCGTAGGTGATCGGGCCGTATACCGCGTCCTGGAAGTCGAGCACGCCTGGATTGTCCCGCTCGGTCACCATCAGGTTGCGGGAATGCCAGTCGCGGTGGACATAGACCTTGGGCTGGGCCAGGTTGTTGGCCAGTATCGCCGCGAAGGCCGTTGCCATGACCCGCTGTTGCTTGTCGGTCAATTCGACCTTGAGATGCCTGGCCAGGTACCAATCCGGAAACAGCATCAGTTCGCGCCGCAACAGGGCTTCGTCGTACTCGGGCAGTTCGCCCGGCCGGCTGGCGCACTGGATCTTGATCAGCTCGGCGTTGGCGTCCCGATACAGGCGATCGGCCGTGCCATCGTCAAGCGCCATCAGGTAGGTGGTGTTGCCGAAATCGCTCAGGAGCAGGAAGCCCTCGGCCAGGTTCTCGGCCAGGATTTCCGGGGTATTGGCGCCGGCGGACCGGAACAGGCGGGCGACGTGCAGGTAGGGACCGCAGTCCTCGTGGCTGGGCGGGGCATCCATGACGATATGACTGCCGGCCGCCGTACGCACCCGGTAATAGCTACGGAAACTGGCGTCGGCCGAGGCCACCTCCAAGGCGAGCAGCGGCTCGGGCAGCACCGATTCCACCCACTGGCGCAAACGGCCGAGCCGATCCGGGTTTTGTTCAGATTCCACGTTATAATCCGCGCGCTAATTAAAACGTGCCGATTCTACCATCCGCCCATTCATGGCCCCTCACCGCCTACTTCCTCTGACCGTCGCCCTGATGGTCGCTTCCGGCTTGAGCCTGGCGGAAGACGCGCCCCTGAGCCTCAAGCTGTCCGGTGAACTGACCATGACGGCGCCCAAGACGCCGGTCCGGGACACCCCGATCTTCTTCGATGCCGCGCAGATGAAGACGCTGGAGGACGGTTCCATCGAAGCCATCGGCCGGGTCAGCGCCCGCACCCTGGGCGAGACCTTCCAGGCCGACTGGGTGCACTACGACATGAACAAGGACGAGGTGTTCGCCAAGGGCAACGTGGTCCTGGAGCAGGCCGGCCGGCGCCTGGAAAGTCCCGACCTGCACCTGCGCATGAGCGACCAGATCGGCGAGATCAACTCGGCCCGTTTCCTGTTTCCGACCAAGGGCGGCCAGACCGGCCGGGGCAGTGCCGGCAAGGTGTTCATCCAGGGCCCCGACCACTACAAGCTGGAATCGGCCAGCTACACCACCTGCCCGGTCGGCAACGACGACTGGGCACTGCGCACCGACGACCTGAATCTCGATTACATCGACAAGATCGGCCAGGCCCGCGACGTCAAGGTCGAATACCTGGGCGTGCCCATCCTGTATGCCCCTTGGCTCGATTTCGCGCTCGACAACGGCCGCAAGACCGGCTTCCTGAGCCCCACCATCGGCGTCTCGGACGACCGCGGCCTGGAAGTCATCCTGCCGTGGTACTGGAACATCGCGCCCAACCGCGATGCCACCATCACGCCGCGCCTGATGACCAAGCGCGGCCTCCAGATCGCCGGCGAGTTCCGCTACCTGGAGCCCGACTACAAGGGCGAAATGGTGGTCGAGGCCATGCCGGCGGACAGCATCAGCGGCAACGGCCGCTACCGGGGCCGGATCGAGCACCAGCAAACCTTCAGTCCGAACCTTACCGGCGCGTTGCTGCTCGACAACGTCTCCGACGACGCCTACTTCACCGACCTGTCCAACCTGATCAACCAGACCTCGCAAGTGATGCTGCCCAGACAGGGCACGCTGACCTACGACGGCGATTGGTGGAAGGTCACCGGCCGGGTGCAGAGCTACCAAGTCCTGCAGGATCCCGCCTCGCCGATCACCCGGCCGTACGAACGGCTGCCCCAAATCCTGCTCAGTGCCGAGCAGCCGCACCTGTTCAACGACAATATCCGCTTCAACCTGACCAGCGAACTGGTGCGCTTCGAGCACGAATCGGCTGCCAAGGCGGTCGGCAACCGCCTCTATGCCTACCCCAGCGTCGAGGCCAACCTCGAACGCACCTACGGCTACATCCGGCCCAAGTTCGGCTGGCATGTCACCAGCTACGACCTCGACCGCAACCCGGACCATCCGGATACCACCTCGGCCACCCGCAACCTGCCCATCTTCAGCCTGGACAGCGCGGCCTACCTGGAGCGGGACTGGGACCTGGGCGGCCACACCTTCCTGCAAACCCTGGAACCGCGCTTCTATTACGTCCGCATCCCGTACAAGGACCAGTCCAAGCTGCCGGTGTTCGACAGCAGCGTGGCCGACCTGTTCCAGACCCAGTTGTTCTCGGAAAACCAGTTCATCGGCATCGACCGCATCAACGACGCCGACCAGATCACCGTGGGCGTCACCAGCCGCCTGCTGGAGCCGGACAACGGCCTGGAGCGCCTGCAGGTCACCGTCGGCCAGCGCTATTACTTCAACGACCAGCAGGTCACCCTGCCCGGCTATGCGGCGCGCGGCTCCAACGTCACCGACATCCTGGCCCAGGTATCCGGCCAGGTGACCGACCGCTGGCGGGTCGACTCCGGTTTCCAGTACAACCCGGACGACGGCGAACTCGCGCGCGCCAACCTCGGCACCACCTACCGGGCCGGCCCCGGCAAGCTGGTCAACCTCGACCTGCGCTACATCAACGAACGCTACGGCACCGCCCTCAACCAGCTCGACCTGTCCTGGCAATGGCCGCTCAATCCGCAGTGGCATGCCCTTGGCCGGATCAACTATTCGTTTTACGATGATCGCCTGGTCGAAGGTCTGTTGGGCTTCGAATACAACGCCGGCTGCTGGACCTTGCGCGGTGTCGTGCAGAAACTGGTCACCACCACGGCCGCATCCAGCAACGCCTTCTTCCTGCAACTGGAATTGCAGGGCCTGACCCAGCTCGGCCCCAACCCCCTGGAAGTCCTCAAACGCAGCATTACCGGATATACGAAGAGCGATGAACTCAACCTGCCATGACACCTTTCGACGCCTGTTCGGCCTGGCTGCGGCGTTCATGTTCAGCCTGCCCGCCGTGGCGGCACCCGTCCTGATCGATCGCGTCGTCGCCGTGGTGAACAACAGCGTGATCACCGCCAACGAACTCGACCGCAAGGTCGAACAGACCCTGCGCCAGCTCGCCGCGCGCAAGACCCCCGTGCCGCCGCGCGCCCTGCTCCAGAAACAACTGCTCGAGCGCATGATCACCGAGCAGGTCCTGCTGCAGGCCGCCGACGACCTCAACATCCGCATCGACAGCGACACGCTGGAACGGGCCCTGACCCGCATCGCGGCCCAGAACAACATGGACCTGGCCGGCTTCCAGGCCGCCCTGGCCAAGGACGGCGTCGATTTCGACCAATTCCGCGAACAGATCCGCAACGAAATGACCATCGTCCGGCTGCGCGAGCGCGAAGTCGACAGCCGGGTCGTGATCACCGATGCCGAGATCGACAACTACCTGACCAGCCACAAGAACGACGCCGCCAACCGGACCGAAATCAACCTCGGCCATATCCTGATCCTGGCCCCGGAAGGCGCCAGCCCGGAAAAGCTGGCCGAGCTGCGCAGCAAGGCGGAGAAGGCCCTGGCCGAACTCAAGGGCGGTGCCGATTTCGCCCAGGTATCCGCCGCCTATTCGGATGCCCAGAATGCCTTGCAGGGCGGCGTCATGGGCTGGCGCTCCGAGGCCAAGCTACCCAACCTGTTCGTCGACGCGGTCAAGGATCTCAAGGCCGGCGAGGTAAGCGGCGTGCTGCGCAGCGCCAACGGCTTCCACATCCTCAAGCTGCTCGACAAGCGCGGCATCGATGCCCGCCTGGTGGTCAGCCAGACCCATGCCCGCCACATCCTGATCAAGACCAATGAACTGGTCACCGACCAGGATGCCTATGTCCGCCTGCTCGAACTGCGCGACCGCATGGTCAACGGCGGCACCTCCTTCGAGGAGCTGGCCAAGCTGAATTCCGCCGACCTGTCCGCGAGCAAGGGCGGCGATCTCGGTTGGCTCAACCCGGGCGACACCGTGCCCCAATTCGAAAAGACCATGAACGCCCTGCCTATCGGCGGCATCTCGGAACCGGTCAAGAGCCCGTTCGGCTGGCACCTGATCCAGGTGATCGAACGGCGCGACCAGGACGTCAGCGACGACCGCCAGAAAATGGATGCCCGCCGCGCCCTGCGCGACCGCAAGAGCGAAGAGGCCTTCGACGACTGGGTCCGCCTGACCCGCGACCGGGCCTACGTGGAATACCGGCTGGAAGAGAAGTGACGGGGTACGAGTGACAAAGTGACCGAACAGCCTGGCAGCGCCACCCGTCACTCGTCACCCGTCACTTTGTCACCGCTTGTCATCACCGCCGGCGAACCGGCCGGCATCGGGCCCGATTTGTGCATCCTGCTGGCGCAGGCGCCGCCGCCCTGCCCGCTGGTCGTCCTGGCCGAGCGTCGGCTGCTCGAAGCCCGTGCCAAACAGCTTGGCCTGCCATTCGCCATCCCCGACTACGCGCCCGGCACCACCGCCCCGCTCAGCCTGCTCTCCCTACCCCTGGCCGTACCGGCGGAACCCGGCCGCCTGGAGCGCGGCAACGCCGGCTACGTGCTGGACGGCCTGCGCCGTGCCGTGGCGGGCTGCCAGGCGCATGAATTCGCGGGTCTGGTCACCGGACCGGTACACAAGGGCATCGTCAACGAGGCCGGTATCGCCTTCACCGGCCATACCGAATTCCTCGCCGAACTGACCGGCACGCCGCGCGTGGTCATGATGCTGGCCGGCGACATGAGCAACGGCAAGCCCCTTCGGGTCGCCCTGGCCACCACCCATCTGCCGCTGCGCGAGGTTGCCGACGCCATCACCCCGGCCGCCCTGGAAGAGACCCTGGCCATCCTGCATGCCGCCCTGCGGCGCGACTTCGCCGCCGCCAACCCGCGCATCCTGGTCGCCGGCCTCAACCCGCATGCCGGCGAAGGCGGCCACCTGGGCCGGGAGGAGATCGAGGTCATCGAGCCGGTCCTGGCACGGCTGCGCGACGAAGGCATGGACCTCGTCGGCCCGCTGCCGGCCGACACCCTGTTCCAGCCCAAGTACCTGGACCGGGCCGACGCCGTCCTGGCCATGTACCACGACCAGGGCCTGCCGGTGCTCAAGCACGCCTGCTTCGGCCGGGGCATCAACGTCACCCTGGGCTTGCCCATCGTGCGCACCTCGGTCGACCACGGCACCGCCCTCGACCTCGCCGGCACCGGCCGCATCGGCGACGGCAGCCTGCGCGTCGCCATCGCCGCGGCCTGGAACATGGCAATGAATAGGGTAAAGGCGTGACATAGATGCGTGACCTTGACTGCGTGACGCAAATTCGTGACTGGAACGGCGTAACACGGGCTGGTTTTTCGTCACGCCCATGCGTCACGCCTCTGCGCCACGCCCTTACGTCACGCCTTTCCAACGCTCGCCCATGACCGCCTACAAGCACAAGAAAGCCCTCGGGCAACACTTCCTGCACGACCCGAGCTACCTGGGCCGCATCGTCGCCGCCATCCGTCCCGAGCCCGACGACCTGATGGTCGAGATCGGCCCCGGCCAGGGCGCCCTCACCCGGCCCCTGCTGGACAAGCTCAAGCACCTGCACGTGGTCGAGATCGACCGCGACCTGATCGCCTGGCTGGGCCAGGCCTTCCCGGCCGGGTGCACGGTCAGGCGCTCGGGCGGGAAG
>JAAXVP010000157.1 GCA_013335435.1 Thiobacillus sp.
CTACCTCTTCTACGACAAGTGGACCGAGTGGGGCTGGGACCGGTACCTGAGCCTGGAGTGGGTGGCCTTCTTCCATGCCCTGGCGGCGTTCACGATGCTGATCTTCCTGATCGTCCACGTCTACCTCACCACCGCCGGCCACACCCCCACCGCCCACATCAAGGCCATGATCACCGGCTGGGAAGAAACCGATTGAAGTCTTGCCGTCGCCCGTCGGCGCTTAACCAAGGAGACCCCACCATGAAATCCCGCACACCCGTCCTCGCCCTGCTCGCCCTCGGCCTGCTGGCCGCGCCGTTCGCCAGCCTGGCCGCCGACGGCGACTGGAAACGCGGCCGCATCTACTATCGCATGGTCTGCACCGCCTGCCACACCGAGAAGGCCGGCGGCGCCATCTCGCCCACCACCAAGTCCATGGCCGAGTGGGCGGCCTACATCCAGGCCGACAAGCACGCCAAGGGCAAGGACTCGCTCAAGTACTACGTCAGCACCAAGTACCGCGACAGCATCAAGGCCACCAACAAGGCCGCCGCCAAGTTCGGCGACGTGTCCGACGAGGAACTGATGAACGACCTCAAGGCCTTCGTCACCAAGGGCGCCAAGGACGGCGACGCGCCGGCCAAGTGCAGTTGATCAGAACCACGAGGAGAAAGTCATGCGCAGCAAGCAATCCATCCTGATGGCGGCGCTGCTCGCCGCCCTGCTCGGCCCCGGCGTTCCCGCCGCCCTGGCCGCCGACGCCCCCGCGACCGCGAGCGCGGTCGACAAGGAAGGCTGGTACAAGCACATCGTCGACATCGAGTTCGTCAAGCAGTGGGTCGACATCCCGCCCAAGCCCGGCGTCATGCTCATCGACGCCCGGCCGGCGGCGCGCAAGTTCGATCCCGGCCACATCCCGGGCGCCATCAACATCCCCGACACCCAGTTCGACAAGTACGTCGACAAGCTGCCGGCCGACAAGAACACCCTGCTGCTGATCTACTGCGAGGGCGAGAAGTGCATGCTCAGCCACAAGGAGGCCTTCAAGGCCGAGGCCCTGGGCTACACCAACGTCAAGGTCTACGCCGGCGGCTTCCCGGACTGGGTCGCCAAGGGCATGACCCCGGCGGTGTCCGGCGCCTGGATCAAGAAGCAGCTGGACGACAAGACCAACCTGGTGCTGGTCGATTCGCGCCCGGCCCGGGTGTTCGCCCAGGGCGCCATCCCCGGCGCGATCAGCCTCCCGGACAGCCAGTTCGATGCGGCCAAGCTGCCGGCCGACAAGGCCACCCCGCTGGTGTTCTACTGCGGCGGCCTGAAGTGCGTGCTGAGCGGCAAGTCGGCCGAGAAGGCGCGCGCGGCGGGCTACACCAACGTCGCCACCTATCCGGAGGGCTATCCTGAGTGGACCCAGCTCTACGGCGCCCCTGCCGCCGCCGCGGCTCCCGCCGCCGAGCCGGCCAAGCCCGCCGCCCTGCTGGCCCCCGGCAAGGAGAAGGGCACCGCCACCGCGGCCTCCTTCATCCAGGTCATGAAGGACAGCCCGGCCAGCCTGGTCGTGGTCGACGTGCGCGACGCCAAGGAGTTCAAGGCCGGCGCCATGAAGGGCTCGATCAACATCCCGATCGACCAGTTGGAGAAGAAGATCGACAGCCTGCCGGCCGGCAAGCCGCTGGTCTTCGTCTGCGGCACCGGCGGACGCGCCGGCGAGGCCTACGACATGGTCAAGCTGATGCGCGGCGAACTGCAGCCCTGGTTCATCGACGCCGAGATCACCTTCAACGCCGACGGCAGCTTCAGCATCAAGGAAAAGAAGTAGCTCCGGCCTGATCGGAAAGGATAGGGGCGCGCGTGACGCGCCCTTATCATTGGGGCTTTCGACACGACGGCTTCCCCATGCAACTCGAACGCATCCTGCAATCCCAGGGCTTCGGCAGCCGCAAGGCTTGCCGGGGCCTGGTACGCCACGGCCGGGTCGCCGTGGCGGGGGCGACGGTGGCCGATCCGTTCGCCGAATTCCCGCCCGACGGCCTGACCTTCCAGGTCGACGGCAGCGACTGGCCGTACCGGGAAAAGGCCTACCTGATGCTCAACAAGCCGGCCGGCCACGAATGCTCGCGCGCGCCCAAGCACCATCCCTCGGTGCTGTCCCTGCTGCCGGAACCGCTGCGCAACCGCGACGTGCAGCCGGTCGGCCGCCTGGACGAAGACACCACCGGCCTGTTGCTGCTCACCGACGACGGCCAGTTCATCCACCGCCTGATCTCGCCCAGGCACAAGGTCGCCAAGGTCTACGAGGTGACCGCCAAGCACCCGGTCGACGACGGCCAGATCGCCGCCCTGCTGGCCGGGGTGCAGTTGCACGACGAACCGGAACCGATCGCCGCCGCGGCCTGCGAGCAGGTATCCGAACGGGTGATCCACCTCACCCTGACCGAGGGCAAGTACCACCAGGTCAAGCGCATGGTGGCCGCCGCCGGCAACCGGGTCGAGGCCCTGAAGCGCATCGCCGTCGGGCCGCTGCGCCTGCCCGACGACCTGCCGGAAGGTGCCTGGCGCTGGCTCGACGCGGCCGAACTGGAAGGCATGTAACCTGCCCGCAAGTACGAATGTGCGGCTGACCGGGGCGAATATTCCCCTATCATTCAAGGGCAGCCGTCAATCGAAGGAGACCCCGATGCGCATCCTGACCACTTCCGCTCTCTGCCTGGCCCTGCTGCTCGGCCCAGCCGCCTACGCGCCGGCCTGGTCCGCCGACATGGCCACCATCGCCACCCAGGTCCGTTCCAGCTGGGCCCAGACCCGCGATGCCTACCTGGCCTCGGTGAAACCCTATGCGGGCACGGCCGCCAACGCCAGCCTGATCGGCCAGTACACCACCGCCCTGGACAAGACCGGCGTCAGCCTGGAGAAATTCCTGACCCTGAAGATGGCCAGCCCGGCCACCCCGGCCGAGCAGATGACTCCGGCGATCGACCAGCTCTACAAGGACCTGCTGGCGCTGAAGGCGATCCGCAGCAAGGCCACCGGCGGTCTCGCCACGGCATTGGGCAACGCCCTCACCCAACAGAACCAAGTCGCCCAGACTGCCCTCGCCAACATGCGCTGACCACGTCCGCGCCCATCTGGAACTGCCCATGCGTTACCTTGCCCTGATCCTGTTCTGCCTGGTCGGATTCGGCGCCCGTGCCGAAACCGTGGCCGGCACCGCCAGCCTGATCGACCTGCAAGGCAAGGTCGAATACCGCATCGCTGCCACGGCGGCTTGGCAAAGCGCGGCCCCGAACCAGAAGCTGACGCCCGGCCAAGGCATCCGTACCGGCAGGAACGCCAAGGCCGCCCTGCTCCTGTCCGACCGCACCCAGGTGCGCCTGAACGAGAACACGGTCATCGACATCGTCGATATCGGCACCGCGCCGCGCAGCGCCGGCCAGACCAAGTTCCGCCAGATGGCCGGACGCGCCTGGGTGCAGTCGAAGACGCCGCCCAAGTCGCTGGAGTGGCAGACCCCCACCGCCATCGCCGGCATCCGCGGCACCGACTGGGAAATGGCCGTGGCCGAGGACGGCAAGTCCACCCTGTCGGTATTCAGCGGCCAAATCGCCTTCGGCAACGACCAGGGCCAGGTCAGCGTGGCCGCCGACGAGCAGGCCGTCGCGGAACAGGGCAAGGCGCCGGTCAAGATGACGGTACGCAACCTGAAGGACCGCATCCAGTGGGTGACTGCCTACCGGACGGCGCCCTGGCGTTTCGTCGCCCTCGACGGCGACAACTTGCCCGGCCTGCGCCAGCGCCTGGCCGAGAGCGCCGATCCGGTGGCGCGCGGCCGCATCCTGGCCGACCTGGGCCGCTGGCAGGAGGCCGAGCAGGCCTTCGCCGGCGCGGCGGGCAACCCCGAGGCGGCCATCGGCCTGGCCTGGTGCAAGCTGCGCCAAGGCGACGGCAAGGCCGCCGCCGGTCTGCTGGCCGGTACCGAAACCCTGAATGCCGGCGAGGCCTGGGCCTACGCCGACGCCGCCCGCCTGATCGTGGCCGGCGACCTCGACGCGGCGCAGGCCAGGCTGGCCGCCCTGACCGAACGCAAGAACCTCGGCCAGCCGGCCGCCTGGCTCATGCAGTCCGACATCGCCGCCTACGCCGGCCGCACCGACGCGGCGCTGGCGGCGGTGGAACAGGGCCTGGGCCGATTCCCGGACGACGCCCGCCTGCTCGCGCGCAAGGCCGAACTGCTCCTGCTCGCCGACCGTCCGGGCGAGGCCATGCTCGCCGCCGACGCCGCCACCGCCGCCGACCTGGCCGGCTACGAGGGCTGGCTGGCGCGTGCCGAAATCGCCCGCCGCGAGGGCGACGCCCCGGCCACCCTGGCCGCCTACGACCTCGCCATCGCCCTCAAGCCGGATGACGACCGGGCCTGGTTCGGTCGCGGCAGCGCCATGGCCGAGCGGGAATATATCGGGGCCGCGCGCAGCGACCTGAACAAGGCCCTGAGCCTCGACCCGCAGGGGCTGGGCTACCAGGGCGAACTGGGCACCCTGGAGAGCGGCGCCGCCGCATGGCCGGCCGCCGAGGCCGCCTACCAGGCCGCCCTGGCCGCCAACCCGGCCGACTACGTCGCCCTCACCGGCCTGGGCGTGCTCGATCTCAAGCGCGGCCATCCGGAAGCGGCGCTGGAGAACCTGCTCAAGGCCGGCGTCATGGAACCGCGCTACGCCCGCGCCCACGTCTACGCCGCCGTCGCCTACTGGCAGCTGGGCGACCGCAAGCAGGCGCGCGAGGAACTCGCCCGTGCCGGCGAGATCGACGCCAAGGATCCCCTGCCCCACTTCATGGCCGCGATGATGGCTTCCGACCTGCTGCGCCCGGCCGACGCGGTCGACGAGGCGCGCCAGGCCATGGCCCGGCTGCCCTACCTGAAGTCGCTCAACCAGCTCGCCAATGACCAGCAGGGCAGCGCCAACCTGGGTGCCGCCTTCGCCTTCATGGGCATGGAAGACTGGGCGCGCGCCTACGCCCAGGCCTCGTACTCGCCGTTCTGGGCCGGCAGCCACCTGTTCCTGGCCGACCGCTACCAGGGCCTCTACACCAAGAACTCGGAACTGTTCCAGGGCCTGATCGGCGACCCGACCGTGTTCGGCGCCGGCAACCGCTTCCAGAGCCTGGTCCAGGCCCCGGCGACCAATCTCGACCTGTCCCTGCGCTACACGCAGTCCGACAGCGTCGACGGCTTCAGTCCGCAGGTCCAGTTCAGCGGCTACCGTGCCGAGGACATGCCCAAGGCCTGGTACCTGGCCTACGAGAAGGTCGACTGGGACCTGCTCGACCGGCCCTACGACCTCGACACCCTGACCGCCGCCTTCGGCATCAAGCCCCGCCACGACATCGGCGTGTTCGTGTTCGCCGACGCCTCCAGGCAGGACAGCCAGCCGGTCGGCAGCACCGCGAACGGCGAGGACTACGACGTGCGGGACCGCCTGGACAGCCGCCGCCTCGATGTCGGCTTCAACTACAAGCTGAGCCCGGTGTCCCAGGTCTGGCTCAAGGCCAGCCACTTCTCGTCCGACGAGGACACGGCGGGCTCCTTCAACTACGTTGCTGATGACCAGATCGCCGCCTCGACCAGTGTCGACATGCCTGAACTCGGCTTCCGCCATAGTTTCGAGGCCGGCAACGGCCACCAGGTCAGCTGGGGCCTGGACGCCAGCCGGCGCGCCACGGACGGCCGCGCCGACCTGGACCTGTTCGGCGCCGGAGTTCTATTCGAACGGCATGGCTACCGGATCGAGGAAAACTCCACCGCCCTGTATGTCTCCGACATCTACCGCGCCAGCGCCAAGCTGGAATTGCAGGGCGACCTGGCCTTCCAGGCCGAGCGACGCAAGGCGAGCGACCATACCGTCCTGGATTCCCCACCCGACCCAGTGCTGGACTTGGGCCGCGTCGAGGACACCCAGGACCACAACCAGCTCAGCCCGCGCCTAGGCCTGGTCTACAGCCCGGACGAACGCACCCATGTCCGCCTGGCCTGGCAGAACTGGCTGCGGCCATCCGGCATGAGCACGCTCGGCCCGGTCGCCACCGCCGGCATCCCCCTCGACGACCGCCTGGTGATGCGCGGCGGCGAGCTCAACCGGATCCGCCTGCAGGGTGACTGGGAGGCGACGCCGACCACCTTCCTGACCGGTTACCTGGACTACAAGGACATCGACAACCGCCGCCTCGACATCCGGCCGTTCGCGATCAGCGACCTGGCCAGCCTGGGCAAGCTGCGCCCGCGCGACTATGGCCAGCTGATGCGCGAAGACCTGTACGAGCCGGTCGACGTGCCCGCCTACGAAGGCGCCATCGTGCGCCAGGCCGGCGTCACGCTGAACCACATGCTGGGCCGGGAATGGGGCTTGATGGCCCGCTATGTCTACAGCGACGCCGACAACAGCCAGGGCGCCGGTTATGTCGTCCCCTACCTGCCGCGCCACAGCGCGGCCGTGGGCGCCACCTGGATCCGGCCGGACGGCTGGTACGTCGCCGGCCGGCTGGCCTACCGGAGCAGCCGCTACGCCGACGATCAGAAACTGAGCGAACTGAGCGCCGGCTTCTCGGGCGACCTCGACATCTTCTGGCAATCCAGCGACAAGCATTGGCTGTGGCGCTTCTCGGCCAACGACCTGTTCGACGAGAACCTGGACAGCCAGTACACCGCCGAGGTCAACTACCGCTTCTGAGCCGGCCCCGGGCCGGTTCAGGCCTCCTCGGCGATATGGGTCGACTGGTCGCCGAGGCGGCGTGGTTCCTTGCGCCGCTCCTCACCGCTGCGGGTATCGAGCAATACCGGGAGATGGTAGATGCGCCGGCACATCTTGCGCCGGTCGTTTTCCGCGCGCTCGTAATAGGCGTGTCCGGCCTCCTCCTCGGCCGGAATCTGGCTACCCGCCTGGGCCGCAACGCCGCGCGTGCCGTTGCCCACCCGCCGGACCGGCGCGACCGCGGCATTGGCGCTGACCTCGGTCGGATCGACGGCCGGGACGGCTGTGGGGAGGGTCTCGTTGGGAAAGCGCATGGATTACGGAGCTCAGCCCATTGCCGGCCTATTGCCGCTTCGCCATGTCCAAGACATAGGTCGGCTCGACCCCGCCCAGCGCACGCCGGTTGCCGGTCAACACCGAGGGCACCAAGGCCGAATCGATGCCGAATCGGGTCGCGCCGACGATGTCGGTATCCAGCTGGTCGCCCACCATCACCACGTTGCGGCTGCCGGCCAGGCGCACCGCCGCCTCGAACAGGCCCGGCCAGGGTTTGCCGAGACGGATGAACTCCAGTCCGGGCCGGCCGGGATAGCGTTGGCGCAAGGCGGCTTCCAACATCACCGCGACGGCGCCGGAGGTGATGCCGCAGCCCCGCCCGGTAGGATAGACGAGGTCCGGATTGGGCAGGATCATGGGCACCACGTCGCCGGCGTCGAACTTGTCGATCAACGCGGACAACACCTCGTCCACCGACTCCAGGAAGGGGAAGCCGGCCTGATCGGCCAGGACCAGGGCGTCGAATTCCGCGCCCGCCTCCACCACCGTGCCGCCGGCGAGTTCGGCATAGCGCCGGCTGTCCTCCGGGCCGAGTACCCGGATGCGTTTTCCGACCAGACCGTGAGCCTCGAAACAGGGCTTCAGGAGCATGCCCGAACTCAGGATGCGCTCGGCCGGGATCGCCAGGCCGAAACCCTGGTAGCGCCGGGCTGCCGATTCGGGCAGGCGGGCGGCGGTGTTGCTGGCCAGCCAGTAGGGCTTGCCGCGCCGATTCAGCTCGGCTATCCAGGCGTCCGCGCCCGGCAGGGCGCCGGACAGGTCGACCAGGACACCATAGGCGTCGAGCAGGATGGCGTCGTAGCGGTCTAGGAGATCGAAAAAGGTCGTGGCGACGGGCTGGCTCATGAATCCGGTCGGTCTATTTGTCTGGGCGGCGGCCTATGTTAGCCTGAAATGCATGTTGACCCGCAACCGACTCCCCTTACTGCTACTGGCCGCCAGCCTGGCGACAGCCGGCGCGCGCGCGGACGCCGAGCCCGGCGCCGCCCCCGCCGCCACCCCCAC
>JAAXVP010000158.1 GCA_013335435.1 Thiobacillus sp.
CTGGCCGGCTTGCCGCGCGCCAGGTTGGCCGAGCCGGCGGCCGGCGTGGCCGGCGCGGCGCCGAGGCGCTCGCCGGTCCTTTGCCCGGCGGGCGCCTTGTCGCAGTAACCCCAGGTGCCGGAGTAGCGGTCGCCGGTGAAGGTCCAGAGGATGCGGCCCCAGTAGTAGCGGCCGTTCCTCGGCGTGGCGCAGCGCTCGTTGGCGCCGTTCTCGATCCAGTAACCGTCGAGCACGTTGCCGTTCATCTCGCCGACGATCTCGCCGCCGTCGCTGGCATAGCTGCCGGTGACCGAGCGGCCGGCCTGGTTCAGGGTCATCTCGCCTTCGCTGGTCTTCCACTTGCCGGCCACGTTGGCGGCCGGGCCCGAGGACACGGCCGCGGTGCCGGAACCGGCCGGGGTCAGGGTGAGGCCCTTGGTGTCGGCCACCAGGCTGACGCCGCGCAGGCAGAAGCCGGGGGCGTGGCCGGACCACTTGGCCGCGTTGGTCTCGACGTACTCGACCCGCAGGCCCTTCACCAGGCCCGGACGGGCCAGGGGCAGGACCACCAGGAAGCGGTTGTCGCCGATGTCGGCGCTGTCCACCCGCTTGTGCTTGGGCCCGACGCCGTAGTTCCACTCGCTGCTGTGCACCCCGGCCTGGATCTCCAGCACCTCGTCGCCGGTGTCCTTGCTGACGATGATGCGGGCGATGGTCTTGCCCTGTTCCAGGTAGGTGGCGTCGTCGAGGTTGGAGACGATGGCCACGGCGGCGGCCCGGGTCGGCGTGGGCACCGGGATATCCAGGCTGCGCCGGTTCTCGTCGGTGGACTTGAAGCGGATCCAGGAACTGTCGTCGATGCTCACGCCCTTGACCGTACGTACCGTGCCCTTGTTGCCGCCCACGGCGGCCAGGCTGACGGGTTGCACGGCGCCCACCGCGGGCGGCATGGCCCCGGTCTCCACCGGCGGCTTGCCGGCGACGCCCTGGCCCTTCTGCTGGTCGGCGATCTGCTGCTCGATCTCGCGCACGGGCGGGTACTTGGGATGCAGCTTCTTGGCCGCGTCCACTTCCTTCTGGGCGTCGGCGGGCTTGTTGGCCTGGAGGGCCTTCTTCGCCCGGTCGAGCTGCTGCCTGACCGTGGCGCGCTCGTTGCTCCAGCGCTTGGCCAGGTCCTTGGCCTCGGTGTTCTTGGGATCGAGGCCGGCGGCCGTGTTGGCGAGGTCGATGGCCGGGTCGAGCTGGCCGGCATCCGCTTGTTCCTTGGCCTGCTGGAGTTTCTCGTAGGCCTCCTTCGACTTCGGCGCCTGCTTGACGTCGTTGTCGCTCACCGAGACGCCGACCGCGGTCTCGGCCTGGCCGAGCAGGATGTTGTCCTTGTCGGTCACTTCCAGGCGCACGGTGTAGGTGCCGGTGTTGGAGCAGTTGAGGCGCAACTCGCTGCCCGAGCCGGGCAGGCCGCAGGAACCGGTTGGATCCACCGTCCAGCGATAGCGTGGATCCGTCGGCGCCGGGGTGACCTGGGCGGCCAGGAAGATGTCCTGGAAGGTGGCGAACTGGCCCTGCGGGATGTCCTTCATGCCGCAGTTCCGCGCGTTGCCGAGCTGGGTGTCGCACACCCAGACCTGCAATTGCGGACCGCGCGCCTTGGGTGGGCTGATCTTCACGTCGTAGGCAACGCCGGTATAGGTACCGGCGATCTTGGCGATCTCGTCGCCGTAATGTGGCACCCGGGCCAGGGCCTCCAGCTTCATGGCCTTGGTGTCCTTGACCTTGAAGCCGATCTCGCTGGCGTTGTCGGTGTACTCCATGCGGTTGGCGGACGGAGGCTCGAACCAGCGGTAGTCGATCAGCCTGGCCGGCACCTCCGGCTTGGCGACGATCTTCGCGCGCACGTCCTGGCCGACCTTGCCCTGGCCGTCGGCCGGGTCGAACTGGAGGCTGAAGGCCGGGGCGACCACGTTGACCGTCTTCTGGTCGGTCTCGCCGATGGTCTGCCAGGCGCCCTCGATCATCTGGTGCACCTCGCACCAGACCTTGACCTGGCCCATGCGGTCATAGGTGACCCAGGTGGTGCCGTCGCTGCTGGTGGGCGGCTCGAAGGTGAGGCCGGGCTCGGATTGCCAGATGAAGCGATAGGCGCCTTCCCTGGCCTCCGGATTGGCGCGCGCCGGGGCTGCGCTCCGGCCGACGTCGCTCGGCTTGATCTCGGGCGGCGGCACGCCGCTGGGCGAGGCCGTCTGCACGGACTGGATGTTGCGGATGCGGATGCACTCGTCGAACGGGTTGCTGCCGGTATATTCACGCCCGGCGCAGGGATCGGCGGCCGGCTGGAAGTCGGGCAGGCCCTTGACCTCAAGCCGGCTGCGGCTGCCGTAGTAGGCCTGGCCGGGCAGTCCGGCCAGTTCCAGCTTGAGCGGCGCGACCTTGATGGTCAGGTTGGCGCCGGCCCGCTTGCCTTCGCTGTCGCTCACCGTGACCGCGACCTGCTGGCTGCCCGGCCGGGTGATCCTGGCCTTGGCGCTTTCATTGTTGCCGACCGCGCCGGTCCAGACATAGGTGTACGGGAAACGGCCGCCCTTGGCTTGGGCGCTGACGTCGGCGTCCTTGCCGAGCGGAACCGGTTCCTTCGGGCCGCTGATCGAGACGTCGAGTTCGCCGGTGCCCTTGGGCGCGGCGCCTTCCGGCCCGTCGGCCGTGCACGAACCGCTGACCACCAGGCCGCGGCCGCCGGCGTTGTATTCGCCGTCCATGCGGATGCCGAAGCCGCCGCCGGTGGCGGTGGCCGGGATCGGGACGGTCAGGTTGAAGCTGGCGGTGTTGAAGCCGGGGAAGCCGGACTTGATGTAGGTGGTGTATTCCTTGTGCTCGCCGCCGGCGCTGACCGACACCGACAGGGTGGCGCCATAGCCGGCGCCCATGCGGGCGGTGCCGGACACGGTCATGCTGCCGCTGCCGAGGCGGCCCTTGTAGGCGCGCGAGGTGGTGAAGCCGGGTTTGTCGGTCATCTCGGGCAGGCTGCAACCGCTGAAGCTGTAGGAGATCTGCATGCCGTTGAAGGGTTCGTCCGGGAACTGGCCGCTGGCGCTGCCGCCGGCGCCCTGCCTGGCGGGCTTGGGCTTGCCGTCGGGGCCGACCCCGGCGGTGCCGTCCTGGCCGTCGCTGCCGGCGTCCGGCTTGCCGTCCTTATCCTTGTCCTTGTCCGGGTCCTTGCCGGTGGGGGTCAGGGCGATGTTTTCGTTCGGCGTCGCCGTCAGGCCACGGCCGTAGACCACGTTCCGGGTCGCGTCGTAGTAGCCGGGCGCGCTGGCGGTGAGGGCATAGCGGCCCATGGGCACGGCCATCACCACCTGGTTGCCGGCGGCGC
The DNA here is from genome assembly GCA_013335435.1 of Thiobacillus sp. Classification (GTDB taxonomy): domain Bacteria; phylum Pseudomonadota; class Gammaproteobacteria; order Burkholderiales; family Thiobacillaceae; genus Parasulfuritortus. Next base: position 3,347 of record JAAXVP010000158.1, read on the forward strand.
CGGCGCTGACCGGCTTGCCCAGTTCGTCGGTGGGGACGAGGGCGATCTTCAGGCCGCTGACGGTCTTCTTGGCGTCCTTGGCATCGGTGGCGGTGACGGTGAGCTGGACCGGACCCAGCTTGGTCAGCCAGTCCTTGTACTCGGCCAGGACCTTGTCGCGTTCCTTGACGTGGCCGTCGGCGTAGTCCTTCATCCAGGCCTTCTTCAGGCGGGCGTTGCCGTCCTGGTAGGGCTTGATCCAGACCTCGTGCGCGAAGGCGCGGTCGACGTAGGGCTGGTCGGCGCTGTCCAGGCCGGCCTTGGGCAGGAAGGTGCGCTTGATCGCCAGGATGGCGTTGGCCATGGCCTTGCGCGCGGTCTCGATCTGGCCGATCCAGGCCCGTGCGGCGGCCAGGTCGGGGTCGGCGCGGCCGGTCAGGAACAGGTTGCTGGTCAGGTAGCGGGTGTTGACGTCGGTGGCGGCCTTGGCCAGTTGGCCGGCAGCCTGGTCGCGCAGGGCCTGGACCTGCTTGTAGGCGTCCAGGTACTTCTTCACCGCCTGGGCGGCGCGGGTGGTCTCGCTCTCGGTCGGGGCCTGGCCCAGGGCGGAGCGTTTGGCGTCCCACAGCCACTTGATCAGGCTCTTCAGGTTGCTGGTGTCCACCTCGGCATCGAGGCCCTGCATGACCTCGTTCTCCACACCCAGATCGGCGGCCACCTTGCGCAGCTCGGCGAACAGGTCGGGCAGCATGCCGCGGGAGAGGGCGTCGTCGGCCTGCTTGCGGTCTTCCAGGTGCTTGATCAGCTTGACCACGTAGCCCAGCTTGACCTGTTCCCAGCGGGCCAGGCCCTTCTCGGCCAGGCGGTCCATCAGCTTCGGCCCGACGGCCGGGTGGTTGGCCATCTCTTCCAGCAGCATCAGGGCCGGGTCGCTGGCGGCCAGGTTGGCCTTCAGGGTGGCGTCCACGTCCAGCCATTCGGTCAGGCCGTTGAAATTGTTCTTGTAGGCCTGCCAGTTGACGTGGCCGGCCTCGACTTCCTTGGCGAGGGCGTCGACCTGGTCCTTGCGCATGTCGGCGAAGCGGTGCAGGTCGAGCGGCATGTCGTTATGGAAGGTGCGCACCAGGCGGTATTGGCCCACCTTGGCGCCCTCGTAGGTCTGCACCTCTTCCAGCTTGAAGATGGCGTCGGCGTACAGGCTGTCGGTGAACAGGGCCAGTTGTTCGTTCCAGTAGGTCGCCCGGGTCTGGGTGCCGATCATGGTGCCGAGGCCGTAGGCCGCTTCGGGCAGGCCCAGCGGCGGGATCAGGGTGGTGACCACATCCCAGCCGGCACGGTAGGTGTTGCCCATGACGGCGCTCTCGACGGCGCCGCCGAACGGGATGCGGCGTTTGAATATCTCGGTGGCGAAGCCGCCCCAGCCCTGTTCGTTGAAGGCGTCGCGGTAGGCCTGCATCTCGTCCACCAGGCCGTACACCATCATGAACTTCATGCCCTGGCGGCCGGCGGCGGTGGCCTGCAGCTTGTCGTTCAGGTACAGGTTGGTGTTCTTGATGGCGCTGGCCACCTTGGTCTTCACCACGCCCAGTCGGCTGGTGCTCTCGGAACGCAGGCGCGGGTCGCGGGCAGCCTGCTGGACCGCGTGCATCTCGGTCTCGAACTCGGCGAAGTCGGAGTCGCCGCGCAACGGGCCCAACAGCCTGTCGTCGATGATGTCGAGCAACTGGTTGGTCTTCTCGACCCCTGACATGCTCAGTTCGGCGGCCTTGGCGGTGCGATCCATGATGTAGCCGGCGAGCATCTTGAGCCGCGACGGGTCGGGGTGGGCGGCCTGGGCCTTGAGCAGTTCCTCGACGAACTTCTTGTCCTTCAGTTCCTCGGCCGACAGGGCCTTGACGCCAAAGCGCCTGCTCAGGGTGTCGAGCATGGCACGCACCTTGGCGTTGTTGGTGTGCACCTCGATGGGGAAGTCCATGCCGTGGGCGGCCTTGATCTCGGCCTCCACCATGTCGACCATGTCCACCATCTCCTGGCGCAGCTTGGCGACGTCCTCGTCCACCTTGTCGCCCTTGGCCTGGCGGTCCAGGAGGTCGCGCAGGCGCTGGTCGAGTTCCTCGGTGCGCTTGTTGGAGCCCTGCCGGACGGTCTCCTTCAGGGCCTTGGCGGCGTCCTGGTGGAAGCGGTCCACGGCGGCGTGGTCGATGGTCAGCACCAGCTTGTTGGTGCCCATGTCCCAGACGGTCTGGGGCGGGCTGCCCAGGTAGTCGGAGATGCGCCGGATGATCTGCTCGCGCACCGCCTTGGTCTGCGGTTTGGCGTTGGCCAGTTCGGTCACGTTGCGGGCGAAGTCGGCCAGGGCCGGGTCGCTGGGCGAACCGCCGGCCTTGTCCAGCGCCTTGTAGCTGCGGTCCAGGTACTTGGCCGCCTTGACCACGGCGTTGTTGAGGTCGAACAGCTTGGGCTCGACGATGTCGTGCTGGAAGTGGCGCGCCATCTCCATGGACAGCCCCGGTTCGGTGTTGAGCACCGGCTGCGTGGTCTCGATGCCGGCCGCATCGGCCAGCTGACGCTCGATGGTCAGGATGGCGCCTACCCGCATCACGGCGCCGTCGCCGTCGATCCGGGTGCGGGCCCCGCTGGCCATGTCCACCACCTCGTTGATCTTCATCTGCTCCTCGGCGAAGGCCATGCCGTGGCGGCCGATGTAGACCTCCAGGCCGGCCTTGCCGTGGGCGGTGCAGACCGAGTCGATGGCGATCTGGTCGAGGCCGGTGCGGCGCTGGATGGCCTTCAGGTAGGCCTCCTTCATGGCCTCGGCCAGGGCGGTGTCGTTGCTGACGAAGCTGAAGTCGATGTCGCCGGTGAAGGTGAGGGAGTTGTCGGACTGGTTGGCCCACTTGCCGACGTGGGAGATGATCAGCTCGAAGCCGTTGGCCGGGATGCGCCCGGCGTCGACGAACTGCCTGACCACCTCGTCGATGGCGGCCTTGGTCTGGTCGCGCCGCCAGGTCAGCAGGGTCTTCTCCACCGGGGTGCCGTTTTCGGAGAAGGTCGGGCCCATGACCTGGCGGGTGAAGGACTGGTCCGGGTGGTCCACCAGGGTCTTGCGCACCCGGATGACGTCGGTCATCTTGGCGCCGGCGTCGCGCAGGCCTTCGTAGAAGCGCTTGGGCGTGCGCTTGCCGGTGTTCACCTCGTAGAGCATGCGGGCGATGCGGGCGTCCAGGTCGGGCATGCCCAGGGTGCGGGCGAGGCCCTCCATGCGGACCGCTTCCTTGTCGTCCTCGGGCTGGTCCTTGGCGGCGGCGACGTCGCCGACCGCGATCTTGGTCGATTTCTTGCCGCCCAGCCATTTCGCGGTCACCGTCGCGGTGCCGGCGGCGACGCCCTTGACCGTGGCGCCCTTGCCGTCGGAGGCGACGATCAGCAGCTCCTGGCCGGCCGACCATTCGATGCCGATGACCAGGTCGGCCTCTAGCCGTATGTAGATGGTCTCGCCCACGGCGATGGCGGTCTTGTCCGGGATCAGTTTGGCGGCTGTGGCCGGCAGGGCGGTCAGCAGGGTCAGGAAAACGGTGAAGGACAGCACTAAACGCCGCAGCATGGCCGTGTTCGACATGATCATCCCCTGGTGGATCGGGCCCTGTTCAAACCGGACCCGAGAATCTTAAATCTAGCCGCGGTTGGCCATCTGGCAAGCGAACCCGATGGCGTGGACTGGGGCCCAGACGGTAGAATCCCGGCCTCCCTCAAAAGAATCAGTACCATGCCCGCATTCCAGGACATCATTCTCACCCTCCAGGAATTCTGGGGGAAACAAGGCTGCGTCATCCTGCAGCCCTACGACCTCGAGGTCGGCGCCGGCACCAGCCACACCGCCACCTTCCTGCGCGCCCTCGGCCCGGAGCCCTGGAAGGCCGCCTACGTGCAGCCCAGTCGGCGGCCCAAGGACGGCCGCTACGGCGAGAACCCGAACCGCCTGCAGCACTATTACCAGTTCCAGGTGGTCCTGAAGCCGGCCCCGGAGAACATCCTGGAGTTGTATCTCGGCTCCCTTGAAGCCCTGGGCTTCGACCTCAAGCAGAACGACATCCGCTTCGTCGAGGACGACTGGGAAAACCCCACCCTGGGCGCCTGGGGCCTGGGCTGGGAGGTCTGGCTGAACGGCATGGAGGTGACCCAGTTCACCTATTTCCAGCAGGTCGGCGGCATCGAGTGCAAGCCGATCACCGGCGAGATCACCTACGGCCTGGAGCGCCTGGCCATGTACCTGCAGGGGGTCGAGAACGTGTTCGACCTGGAATATTCCCCAGGCGTCAGTTATGGCGACGTGTTCCACCAGAACGAGGTCGAGCAGTCGACCTACAATTTCGAGCACAGCGACGTGGAATTCCTGCTCACCGCCTTCAACGCCCACGAGCGCCAGGCCAAGCACCTGATGGAGTCGCAGCTGGCCCTGCCGGCCTACGAGCAGGTGCTCAAGGCCGGCCACACCTTCAACCTGTTGGACGCCCGCGGCGCCATCTCGGTGACCGAGCGCGCCGCCTACATCGGCCGCATCCGCAACCTGGCCCGCAGCGTGGCCCAGAGCTACGTCGATTCGCGCGCCCGGTTGGGCTTCCCGATGGCGCCCAGAGCCTGGGCCGAGGAAGTGATGGCGCAGATCGAGGCGAAGAAGGCGGCTTGAATTTAACTCCCTCCCCCCTCGAGGGGGAGGGAGT
>JAAXVP010000433.1 GCA_013335435.1 Thiobacillus sp.
TATCCTGACGATGGACTTGGCGCTCTTGAAGCCGTATTTCCAGGGCACCGCCAGGCGGATCGGGGCGCCGTTCTGGTTCGGCAGCTCCTTGCCGTAGATGCCCACCGACATCAGGGTGAGCGGGTGCATGGCCTCGTCCAGGCGCAGGCCCTCGACATAGGGCCAGTCCAGCACCGGCCAGCGCTGGCCGGGCATCTGCTTGGGATCGAGCAAGGTGTGGAACTCGACGTACTTCGCCTTGCCGGTCGGCTGCGCCTGCCTGATCAGCTCGGCGAGCGGGAAGCCCTGCCAGGGGATGACCATGGACCAGCCTTCGACGCAACGCATGCGGTAGATGCGCTCTTCCAGCGGGAAGGCCTTGATCAGGGCATCGATGTCCCAGGTGCGCGGCTTCAGGCACTCGCCCTCGACGCTCACCGTCCAGGGCCGGGTCTTCAGGCGGCCGGCGTTCTTGGCCGGATCGTCCTTGCCGGTGCCGAACTCGTAGAAGTTGTTGTAGGTGGTGACCTCTTCCCAGGTATTGGGCGACTCGTCCCGCCCCCAGGCGGTCTTCTTCCAGGCCGGCAGGGCGGCCTGGGCGGGCAGCGCGGCATACAGGGCCAGGGCGAGCGAACCTTTAAGGAACTCGCGGCGTCTTTCGTATACGCTTTCGGGCGTGATTTCAGTCGGTAGAATGCGCGGCGTGGTTGCCATGATGTCGATCTCCTCTCGCGGTTATCCGTTAGTCGGCGCGGCGATGAAATCCTGACACCCGGACGCCGAAATAATTCCTGCGAGGCCTGGCATGCGGCTAGTTATCAAGCTTTTCATCATCATCCTGGCCCTGGCGGGCGGCGTCTATCTATACCCGCGCCTGGCCGGCAGCGGCAAAGCCGAGGCCAAGAAGGACGATGCCCCGGTCCCCATCCTGACCGCCAAGGCGGAGGTGCGCAACCTGGACATCGTGGTCGACCTGGTCGGCCGCGGCGAGGCCTACGAGTCGGTCTCACTGAAGGCGCGCGTCGACGGCCAGGTCCAGGCCGTGACCTTCCGCGAAGGCCAGGCGGTTCGGGCCGGCGACGTCCTGCTCCGGCTCGATCCGGCCGACTTCAACGCCAGGCTCAGGCAGGCCGAGGCCACCCTGGCGCGCGACCAGGCCCTGCTCGCCAAGGCGCGCGCCGACGTCACCCGCTACCAGGCCCTGCGCGACCAGGGCTTCGTCTCGGCCGAGAAGCTGGCCGACCTGAACGCCGCCCAGGCCGCCGCCGAGGCGACCGTGCAGGCCGACCGCGCCACCGTCGAGCTGGCCCGCCTGCAACTCTCCTACACCACCGTGCGCGCCCCCATCGCCGGCGTGGTCGGCGCCCGCCTGGTGTTCCCGGGCACCGCGGTGAAGACCAACGACACCGTCCTGGCGGTGGTCAACCGGGTGCAGCCGCTGCTGGTCGGCTTCGCCCTGCCGGAACGCCACGTCGGCCCGTTGCGCGCGGCCATGGCACGGGGCCCGGTCACCGCCTCGGTCAGCACGCCGGAGACGCCCGAACGGGCGGTCGCCGCCGCGGTCCACTTCATCGACAACGCGGTCGATCCCGGCACCGGCACCCTGCTGGTCAAGGCCCGCCTGGACAACCGCGACGAACGCTTGGCCGCCGGCCAGTACCTGCGCGTCGAACTGGTGCTGGACACCCTCAAGGACGCCGTGACGGTACCTGCCGAGGCGATCCAGCAGGGCCCCAAGGGCAGTTCCGTGTACGTGGTGACGGCGGACAACGGCATCGCCATCAAGCCGGTCAAGATCGTTGCCGAGCGGGCCGGGCGGGTGGCGCTGACCGGCGTGCCGGCGGGCGCGACGGTGGTGACCGACGGCCACCTGCGCCTGACGCCGAAATCGAAGGTGAAGATCAAACAGGCAGTGACAAAGTGACGGGTGACAAAGTGACAAACCCCTGCCCCCTCGCCGCCATGTCCCTGTCACTCGTCACTCCGTCACTCCGTCACTGACTATGCAACTGCCCGAACTGTGCATCCGCCGGCCGGTGATGACCACGCTGCTGATGGCGGCGTTCCTGATCTTCGGCCTGATCGCCTACCGCTCCCTGCCGGTCTCCGAGCTGCCCAACGTCGACTTCCCGACCATCTCGGTCTCGGCCGGCCTGCCCGGCGCGTCGCCGGAGACCATGGCCTCGGCGGTGGCGACGCCCCTGGAGGCGCAGTTCTCGACCATCGCCGGGGTCACCTCGATGACCTCGACCAGCGCCCTGGGCTCGACCTCGATCACCCTGCAGTTCGAACTCGAGCGCGACATCGACGCCGCCGCCCAGGA